>SKKI01000150.1 GCA_007121565.1 Phycisphaerae bacterium | reverse complement strand
TGCGCCTGCCCAAAGGCCTGTGCTGCGACATCGCCAAACAGGGCCTCGGCCAATCCGCAGGCCCTCAGCAATTCCACGCCGCGACAGCGATTCGGGTGGGTCAGGATCTCCTCCAATTCCGCCGCCACCCGTTCGACACTGATGTGCACAATCTTGGCGGCGTGTTTCTGCATCGCCTGCCATGTCGCCGGCTCAATCGCAAAGTCCAGCTTCACCGCAAAACGCACCGCCCGCAGCAGCCGCAGATAATCCTCGGAAAATCGCTCGTCGGGATCGCCGATGGTACGGAGAATGCCGGCCTGCAAGTCCAACTGTCCGCCGACATAATCATAGACCTTCTTTTCAATCGGGTCGTAAAACATCCCGTTGACGGTAAAATCCCGCCGCCGGGCATCCTCCTGTGCGGAGGTGAACGCCACATGGCCGGGGCGTCTGCCGTCCTGATAGCCCCCTTCGGTGCGAAACGTGGCGACCTCCACCTGTTTGCCGCCGGTCAGCACCATCACAACGCCGAAACTGGCGCCGATCTCGAGCGTGCGGCCAAACAACGCCACAACCTGCTCGGGCACCGCATCGGTCACCACATCATAATCACTGGCCGCACGCCCCAGCAGGCGATCGCGCACACACCCCCCCGCAAAAAGAGCATTGAAACCTTCTTGACGCAATCGCTTAAGAACTGTCAGCGCTTGTTTGTAATTGGACATACCCGAGATTGTAAGCCCACCGGCAGTTCTTGTAAAGCAAGCCGTAAACAAAAACCGTTGGCTTGTACGGCGCAAAAAAACAGCGAGGCGCACAGCACCCCGCTGTTGAATCTGTATCCGGATTCACTCAGGCCCGCTTGACGCAGGAGACCTGGCACCTATTGATCGCTGTCCGGTCGCGACGGCCTGTCATTGAGCCGTTTGCGAAGCTCAATATTTTCACGCCGGGTCGCTTCCAGGTCAAAAATCAGATACTTCACGCTCAGCCGCAGATAATCCAGCGACTGCTGAAGCGTGGTAAGCTTCTGCTGAAGGCGATCATGGTGCGTTTTACTTGTGCGGGCCATATGGATAATCTTTTCATGGTCCGGCGGCGTAGCCGAGCCGCTGTTGCGCAGAATCTTTTCCAGCTTTTCATTAAATTTCGCGTCGTCCATAGAAACCCCCATAACAAGTTAGTCTTACTCCGAAGCCAATTAAAGTAGCACGGGCTTCCCGCCCCTGAACACGGCCAGGATGGCCGTGCTACAAATACAAATTCCTAAGCACCATCCCTCCCTGGACGCTTGCATACCGATTTGTCCGAGGTCACACGGGTTCATCACCGATGCGATTTGCATGCCCCCCGAAGCCATATAACGGCAGTATACCAAATAATTCGTCCGGGTGTTAAAAAACATATCAAAAATGCCAAAAAAAATGCCAAAAACAACGAAATATCCATATAAAAGCCGTTTTTACAGGACTTCTTTGAAATTTTTTCTGAGTGCCGCACCCTATCCCAAAGAACCAACGGCCTCTTTTGAGATGATTTTATGGGCGCGTTTGCTTGACAGCGGCCGGATAGACCGATAAAGTGGATCGCATTGAAACGGCGAAGAGACCAGCTTTTGTAGCGGAGACAGAATCATGGACGAAAAAGATCGCAAAGTCGCCTATTTCTCAATGGAAATCGGCCTGGAAGACGCCATGCCAACGTATAGTGGCGGACTGGGGATTCTGGCCGGGGATACCATCCTTTCGGCGGCGGATTTTCGCATCCCGATGGTCGCCGTGTCCCTGCTGCACCGCAAGGGGTACTTTTATCAGCGTCTGGACAAAGACGGCAGCCAAATCGAAGAACCGGTCGCCTGGCGGCCAAACGACTTTGCTGTTCCTCTGCCCGAGCGGGCAAGCATCACCATTGAAGGCCGCCCGGTTCAGGTGCGCGCCTGGAGATACGACGTGACCGGCGCAGGCGGTTTTGTCGTGCCGGTCTTTTTTCTCGATACCGATCTGGAGGACAACGCCGACGAAGACCGCACCCTGACCCACTATCTGTACGGCCTGGATAAACGCTACCGGCTTTGCCAGGAAATCGTGCTGGGCATCGGCGGCGTCCGACTGCTGCGCGCGCTGGGCTACACCTCCCTGAACCGGTTTCATATGAACGAAGGCCACGCCAGCCTGCTGACGCTGGAATTGCTGGATGAACAGTTGGCCGACCGGGAAAACGAAAAAATTACCGCCGAGGATATCGCGGCCGTGCGCAAACAATGCGTATTCACGACCCACACACCGGTCGCGGCCGGACATGATCGGTTCGATATGAAACTGGTCCGCCGGGTCCTCGGCCCGCATGAGGCCTTGACCCTGGACGGGGTTTTTTGCTGCGACCAAACCCTGAATATGACGTATCTGGCGCTGAATCTGAGCCATTATGTCAACGGCGTAGCCAAAAAGCACGGCGAGGTTTCCCAGAAAATGTTCGAGGGCTACAAAATTGACGCCATCACCAACGGCATTCACCATCGCTGGGTCTGTCCGCCCATGCAGTCGCTGTTTGACACGCACATCCCCGGCTGGCGCGACGACAACTTCAGCCTGCGTTATGCCCTGAGCATCCCCTGCCAAAAGGTTGTCGAAGCTCATAGACTCGCCAAACGCGAGTTAATCAACGATATCAACCGCCAGACCAATCTCGGCTTTGATATGGACGTGTTGACATTGGGTTTCGCTCGGCGCGCCACGGCCTATAAGCGCGGTGACCTGCTGCTTAGCCGTCCCGATGAACTTTCCCGGCTGGCCAAAGAAGCCGGGCGTTTGCAGATTGTCTACTCCGGCAAGGCCCATCCGCAGGACCACGAAGGCAAGGCGCTGATAAAACGCATCTTCACTGCCTCACAGGAGTTAGGCGACGTGGTCAAAGTTGTTTACCTGCCCAACTATGAAATGACCATCGCCCGCAAAATGGTCGCCGGCGTCGATGTCTGGCTCAACACCCCGCAGCCGCCGATGGAGGCCTCCGGCACCAGCGGGATGAAGGCCGCCCTGAACGGCGTGCCCTCGCTGAGCGTGCTGGACGGCTGGTGGATTGAGGGCTGCATCGAAGATACCACCGGATGGGCCATCGGTCAAACTCATCGCTACGGGCACGACAAGGTGGACCCGGCACAGGATGCCGATGATTTGTATCGTAAACTCGAACACGTCATCAACCTGTTCTACAACGACCATCCCGCATTTTGCCAGGTGATGCAGCATTCGATCGCGCTGAACGGCTCTTTTTTCAATACCCAGCGTATGATGCAGCAATATGTCCTCAAGGCCTATTTTTAGCCCCTGAGACGGCATTAAAACCCTTTTCCGTGCACCTTCAAAACCACCGCCAAATTGCTGATAAAATCAAAACATTGTCCGCAAACCATCGGATTTGGTTTTCCCGGCACTATTTTCTTGAAAAAAACGGCAAAGTTTCTATAATCCCCTTCTGGAATTTTCGGAACCAAAAACCGTCATACTGCGTAAATGTGGCCGAGTGGCGGAATGGCAGACGCTGGGGACTTAAAATCCCCTGCCCGACAGGGCGTGTGGGTTCGACTCCCACCTCGGCTATCTGGTGCTCAAGGACCAGCAAACAATGATACATTTTTATATCGAGAGGTGCGTATGGATTTAAAATCGATTCAACTACAGGATGTGGCCGAGCCTCAATTGTACCGGGACATTTTCCCCTATTCGGCGTTTCCGAAGATGGTATTGGAAGAGCAAACGGTGCCGCTCGATGTCCCGGAGAAAGTCTGGATTACCGATACAACCTTCCGTGACGGCCAGCAGGCCCGCGCGCCGTATTCACCCGAGCAGGTATTGAAAATTTTCGATTTTATGCACGACATCAACGGCGGCACCGATTTGATTCGTCAGTCCGAGTTTTTTTTGTACTCCGACCGGGATCGCAAGGCCGTTGAGCTCTGTCAGGAACGCGGCTACGACTTCCCCGAGATTACCGGCTGGATTCGCGCCACGCCGTCGGACTTTAAGTTTGTCACCCAGATGGGCCTCAAAGAAACCGGCATTCTGACCAGTGCCAGCGACTACCATATTTTCCTGAAACTGAAAAAGACCCGCGCCCAGGCGCTGGAGGGGTACCTGGACATCGTCAAGGCGGCGCTGGACAGCGGCATCAAACCCCGCTGCCATTTTGAGGACATCACCCGGGCGGACTACGACGGCTTTGTGCTGCCGTTTGCGGCTCGGCTGCTGGAGCTTTCGCAGCAATACAATGTGCCGATCAAGGTTCGTCTGTGCGATACGCTGGGCTTTGGCCTGCCCTATCCCAACGCCACCTTGCCGCGGTCGCTGCCGAAGCTGATCGCCGGCCTGCGCAAGATCGGCATGCCGTCGGAATTGATGGAATGGCACGGCCATAACGATTTCCATAAGGTCCAGGCCTGTGCGGCCACGGCCTGGCTGTACGGCTGTGCGGTGGCCAATTGCGCGATCTTCGGCGTCGGCGAGCGGACGGGCAATCCCCCGCTGGAGGCGCTGGTGATCGAACATGCGCAATTGAAAGGCACCGACAGCAGAATCAACTACGCGGCCATTACCGAGCTGGCTCAATACGCCGACAAGGAGCTGGGTTTTAACATCCAGCCGAACTATCCGCTGGTCGGGCGGGATTTCAATGTGACCCGCGCCGGTATTCACGCCGACGGCCTGCTCAAAAACGAAGAGATTTACAACTGCTTTGACACGAACAAGCTTCTCAAACGGCCTGTCGGCGTGGCGATTACCGACAAGACCGGCGCAGCCGGCATCAAGCACTGGATCGAAGACCGCTACCAGATTGACATCACCAAACAGGATCCGCGCGTGATCGCCATCAAAGACAAGATCGACCAGGAATACGCCGCGGATCGGATGTCCGCTATTTCCGATGACGAAATGCAGACGTGGGTTAAAGAGCTTTTCAGCGACGAGCTGCAGGCCAAGAGGTAAGGATTTTGAGCACGCGACGGATCGAAGCGGTATTGTTTGACCTGGGCGACACCCTGCTGCATTTTGGAAAGGTCAGCAAGGGGCAGTTGCTCGAAGAGGCAATGCGCCGCTCGTATGCGTATCTGAAAGAACAGAAACAGCCGGTAGGTTCATTTCGAACCTATCGGCTGCTGCATATCTGGGGCGTCCGCTGGTATCTGCTGCGGTCGTGGCTGTCGGGCAGGGATTTCGACTCGCTGCAACTGCTCCGGGCCTATGGCGCCAAGA
>SKKI01000246.1 GCA_007121565.1 Phycisphaerae bacterium | reverse complement strand
ATGCAGGTGCGCGGCGCCGCCAACCGGCTGGCCGCCGACCTGGAGTATGCCAAAAATATGGCCATTACCCACCAGAGTCCCTTTACGGTGGCCTTTGATACCAGCGCATCCAGCTATGAGGTGTATGACGTCGATTCGGCTCTGATTACACATCCGGTTACGCGCGGGGACTTTGTGGTCTCATTTCCCGACCAGCGCGGCCTGGGGCAGGTGCGCATTAACGCCGCAGGAACGTCTTTTGACGGCCAAGATGAGGTGACCTTTGATTATCTGGGGACGCCTTACAGCGGGACCAACACCACCAGCGAATTGAACAGCGGTGTCATTACGCTTCAGGATACAACGGGCAGCTTTGCGTTATACGTCAAAGTCGAGCCCATGACCGGTTACGTCACAATAGAGGATTCGCCATAAGCAATCAAGGCATAAACGATGTTTGATTTTTTATTCAATCGACACAACTGTCCCATCGGGCTGGATATCGGCCATACGGCGATCAAGATGATTCAGCTTAGCCGGCGGGATGAAAGCTGGCGGGTGGACGCCGCCGAGCAGGCCCAGCTCGATCCGCAGCTTGAGGCCGACTCGGACGCGTGGCGCAGCGCCGTCGTTCAGGCCCTTGGCCGGATGATGCACCACGGCCGGTTCCGCGGCCGCCAAGTTGTCTCGTGCCTGCCGGGCGATGTGCTCAAGATCAAGAGCCTGCGGCTGGATACCGCCGATCCGGCTCAAATCGAGGCGATCATTGCCGATGAGGTCGCCCCGCGGCTGGGGCTTGATGCCGCCGTCGATGAGGTGCGCTACTGTGTGGCCGGCAGTGTTTTTCAGGGGGAAGAAATCAAAAACGAGGTCCTCTTTTTCGGCATCCCGCGCGACCGGCTTGCGGCGCATATCGAGATGCTCGAGCAGGCGGGACTGGAGCCGATCGGCATAGAAACCGTTGCCGGTGCGCTGTTTCGCAGCTTTCAGGCCACCCTTCGTCGGCAGGAAGACAAGGACGTGGTCAGCGTCTTCGTGGATTTGGGCACCAAATATACCACAGTTATTATCGGACGCGGCCAGAATGTCGTCTTCGTCAAACAGATTCCCCTGGCCGGCGGCCACTTCAACGAACAGGTCGCATCCCAGTTGGGCATCTCGCTGCAGGAGGCGATGCATCTGCGCGGCCGTCTGCATTGCACCGATTCGGACGGTGTCGATGCCGATACCGCCCAGGCGGTGCACGACGCGATGAGCGCCACCGTTGAAGAACTGGCGCACGAGATATCCTTATGCTTTAAATATTATGCCGTAGCCTTTCGCGGACGCCGGCCCAGCGAGGCGGTCTTTGCCGGCGGCGAGGCCTATGAGCCGTCGCTGATGGAGGCCCTCAAACGGCATCTGGGAGTGACGATACGCATTGCCGAGCCGCTGCGGGGCTTTGATTTGTCCCGTGCGGGCTTTGATCGCCGCCACCATCCACAGCTTTGTGAATGGACGATTGCTGTCGGGCTGGCACTGCGGCACTACGATCAGGCCGGCGATGCCCACGAACAGCTTCAGTTCTCCGGAGTCGGTGGATGAGAGAGCTTGATTTCATGCCGAATTGGTACCATGCCCAGCGGCAGCGCAGACAACGGCGCGGCCGGCATTACCTGCTGTTCGGACTGGTTGCCGCACTGCTGGCCGGCTGGAGCTTTGTGCTGGAGCATTCGGTCTCGACCCTGCAGGCCGACAACCGCCAGGTGCAAGCGGCCCTGGAAGAAAGCCGGCAGACGATGCAGGATGCGCTCGAACTGGAGATTCTGATCGAGGTGCTGGGCAAGCAGGCCGAGACACTGGACGTGCTGACGCCCCGCACGCCTGTCAGTGCTGTACTGGCGGAGCTGTCGCACTGCGTTGAGCAGCGGATGGTCCTTAGCGGTATAGCGCTGAAGCTGGAGCCGATTGAAGGAGCCGACGCCGTCGCGCCTTCATCGCCCCAGGCGGTGCGTGTCGGCGCAGCGCGGACCCAGAGCCCTTCGCCGCTGCCCGAAGCGCCCCGAAAGATGCGCATCACGCTGACCGGTATCGCCGACAGCGGGGCCGCGGTTGCCCGGCTGATCGATCAGTTGGAGAAGTCGCCTTACTTTGGGGCGGTCTTGCCCGGATTTTCGCGGACGAAAGAACTGACCGGCAACACGGTGACCGAGTTTGAAATCGTCTGTACGGTCGCCGATTATACCATAGCAAGGCAATAACTGATGAGAGGTTTTGATAAACGACAATCCGTGATACTCGCCGCGGTGCTGCTGTTAGGCGCTGGCATCGGCGTCTTTCGAATCGTCCCGCTGCTGCGTCAGCATCAGGCGCTGGGCGCGACCATGCAGCAGGACCGCCAGCGGCTCAATGAGTCTCGCACGCGGGCGGCCCAAGTGCCGGCCTTGGCCGAGAAGATCGAGGATATGCGGTTTCAGGCCGAGGCGTTTGAGTTGCGCATTCCGGCCGGCAGGGGATTTGCGGACCTGTGGCAGCACATCGCCGACCTGATGAACGACTGCAATCTCAGCGATCAGCATGTACGGCCCGGCCAGGCGATTGAAAACGACCGGCTCGGCGCAATCCCGCTGACGCTTTCGGCGGTCGGCTCGATGCAGGATGTCTATGCCTTTTTTCAGGCGATTGAACAATGGGACCGGCTGATTCGCTTTGAGCAGGTGACGTTGACCAATGACCGCGATTTTGACGGCACGGTGACGCTGGACGCCAGGGCGATGGTGTATTACCGAATCGAACAGAGACAGGGATAAGAGACGACCATGGCACGACAGACGACCCAGACAAACAATTTTCCCGCGGCGACCTATTCCCTCCGGTCGGTCAGCCCAAAGACCGTCACGGCGGTGGTGCTGATGCTGCTGATGGGTGTGCTGTGGCTGCGGGTGCTGACCGGCGGGCAGACGGGCCCTTCGGCGGCCCAGGCGGCCGAGCAGGCCGCCCAAGAGCAGGCGGCCCGGCTCGACGCCCAGCCGCTGCGCATCGAAGCGGTTGCGCTGCCGGTCATCGAGGGACGCCACGATACGCTGGCCGGCGATGTCTTTACCCCGGCCAACTGGCCGCAACTGCGCCCGGCCGAGGACAGTACGGCCGAGCCGGTTGACGACGGCACCGCCCGGCGCCGGCAGCAGCAAGAGGCCTTTGAGGCGATGATTCGGACGCTGCATCTGGATGCGATTCTGCATGCCGCAGGCGGCGCATCGGCCCAGGCGTGCATTAACGACAAGGTACTTTCACAGGGACAGACCCTGCGCGTAAAAACCAATTCACAAACGTATGATTTGACGGTCTCGGAAGTCGGCGAAAACCAGGTTGTGTTGACCTGGCAGCAATGGAGCGCCGTGTTAAACATAGCGGAATCCGAACACGTCGATTAACTCGAAAGGATGGTGTCTTATGGTATTGTGCAAGAAAACAGAAAACCAGGTAACACGGCGTCGGGTCGGCACAGTGGCTGTCCTGACGGCGCTGGCCATCTGCGCCGCGGTGGTGTGGGGCCAGGACGAGGCGGTACTGCCGGCCGAACCGGTTATCGCCGAGGCGACGGTCGCCGAAGCTCCGGCTGAAACGACACCTGCCGAAGCGGATGTCGCTGTCGGGGAGCAAGCGTATGAAACCGGTCTGGACGGACAGTCGATTCAGACCATCAGTTTCCGCAGGGACATGCCGGTACGCGACGCCCTGCGAATGCTGGCCCAGATGTATCAGAAAAACATTGTCCCCTCGGCCAAAGTCGACGGCATCGTCACGGTCTCGCATCTCTACGATGTGACCTTTGAAGAGGCCCTCGAGGCGATTCTCGGCACACACAAGTACGAGATTCGCGGCAATTTCATCCGGGTCTATACCAACGAAGAGTTCATGCAGGACAAATCGCGATTTGAATACGTGACCATCCCCCTGTACTACATCAATGCGACCGAGGCCAGCAGCCTGGCGATCCCCCTGCTCAGTGAATTCGGCCAGCTCGGCGCGACCAGTCCCGCCGAGCAGCATACTATGCCTGGCCGAGGCGGCGACAGCCTGGCCCTTCACGACCGCTTAGTTGTCAGCGATTATCCCGAGAACATCGAAAAAATTCGCGAAGTTCTGGCGGAAGTTGATGTGGAGCCTGCTCAAGTCCTGATCGAGGTGACGGTCATGAAAGCTGAACTCAATGAAGACATTGATTTCGGTATTGATTGGCGTAATGTTCCCGGTGTGGGTATCGAGCAAAGTGGTGTGGCGCAGAGCGGATTCGGTTTGGCCGGAACGACAGGTTTGACTGCCGGCATCTCCATCGACAGCTTTTCTGCCGCAATCCGGGCGTTGGAAGTGGTTAAGGACACGACCGTATTGGCTAATCCTAAGATTATGGCCTTGAACAAACAGGCTGGCAAGCTCATCATCGGCAGACAAGATGGATATGAAACGTTACGCAACATTTCAGGGGTTCAAGATAGTACAGTGCAGACTCAGGAAATAGAATTCCTTGAAAGCGGAACCGTACTGGAGTTTCGTCCGTTTATCGGCAGAGACGGAATGATTCGTATGGAGATTCGTCCTGAACAAAGCGACGGTGAGATTCTTGACGGCCGCCTGCCCAGAAAAACCACGACAGAAGTGATCACAAATGTTATGGTCAAAGATGGCCAGACAATTGTGTTGGGTGGTTTGTTTCAGGAAGAAACACAGCTTGAACGCGACCAGGTTCCTCTGCTTGGCGACATTCCTTTTCTGGGTGAAATGTTTAAAGGAACCTCGGATAAGTCAAAGCGAACTGAGTTAATTGTCCTGATCACACCTCATATTATTCACACGCCTGAACAGGCAGACGGCGCCAATCGATTGGAAGACGTTTAT
Source organism: Phycisphaerae bacterium (assembly GCA_007121565.1). Classification (GTDB taxonomy): domain Bacteria; phylum Planctomycetota; class Phycisphaerae; order Sedimentisphaerales; family Anaerohalosphaeraceae; genus T3Sed10-213. The sequence goes on along the minus strand of SKKI01000246.1, from coordinate 389 downwards.
CGTTTGGCCTACAACGCCCGCAAGGACATCCACGGTCTGAGCCGGGCGCGTATGGCTGAAGGGCGGTACCGCCGTGCGGTCAGAGAGTACAACGCCGGCAACTATGAAGCGGCGCTGATGGAATTGAACGGTCCTTATGATATTTCGCCCCGCAACGATCTGGACGCGATTCGGCTGCGCGAGCGCATCTTCCGCGCCACACAGCCCGGCATGTGGGACACCCTTGAGCGCGTGATGCTTCAGGACCTTGAACAGGACGAATCCGGCAAGTGGCTCCGCCGGTAAAGTCTTGCGATGCAACAGCGGCTCCGGCGGCGCGTAATGTCGCCGGAGTCTTTTAACCTGACCTATGGAGATGACAGGGGCAGCTTATGAAACACAGAACGATT
>SKKI01000269.1 GCA_007121565.1 Phycisphaerae bacterium | reverse complement strand
TTTCTAACCCGTCCTAACAATGCGCCCAGCAGGGCAATTTTGTCACTGGATCACATAAAAATATGTATCACGGGCTGCCAGCGCAGTGATACCCCTGGCAGCGGCTGGGGCACGCGATTTTTTCTCGACCCTTGGGGACAATTGGCGTATAGTATTTCCAACAGGTTCCCAGCAAACTACCGACAGCCAAATACAGGAAAGACTATAATGGGTACATTAAATCGCGTTTTTGTGCCGCTTTTGATCATGGCCTTGCCGATCGCGGCAATGCTGGCCTATCTGACCTACTACTCTTATGAAAAAGGTCGTTTGCCTGCTGCGCCGCAACTCAACGAGCCAACCGCTTTCGGCGGTACAGAATGGCCTGTATTTCGGTCGGATTCATCTTTGAGAGGCGCCGCCGAGGGCAATCTGCCGGACCGGCTCGCTCTGGCCTGGCGGCTCGAAACCGAAGGTGCGATCACATCAACCCCGGTTGCCGCGGCCGGGACGGTCTTTGTCGGCTCGATGGACGGGCATCTGTATGCGGCGGACTTGGCGACCGGGCATCTGCGGTGGCGTTTTGAGGCTAACAACGCGATCCAGGCTGCTCCGCTGATTGCCGATCGCACAGTGTATGTCGGCGCCGAGTCGGGAACGGTGTACGCAATCGACGCCGAGGACGGCGCCGAAATCTGGACATTCAGCGCCACGGGCAAAATTCTCGGCTCGGCCAATACGTTTCTGGACACGCAGACCGGAAAACGCCGGATTGTCGTGGGCAGCTATGATAATTATCTCTATTGTCTGGACGCTCGGGATGGCCAGTTGATTTGGAAACACCAGGCCGGCAATTACATTCACGGCGCCCCAGCGATCGCCGACGGCGCAGCGATATTCGGCTCCTGCGACGGAATCCTGTATATCGTCCCGCTGGATGACCCGCAGCAGACGCGCACGGTGGACATCGAGGCGTATATGGCCTCCTCGCCGGCCGTGGACCAGGGCATCATCTACGCGGGCAATTACGAGGGGCTTTTCCAAGCGGCCCGCATGTCTGATGGCCAAGTCCTCTGGCAATTTCGACAAGACCGCGTTCCCTTTGTCTCCAGCCCGGCGGTAACGGAGGCGTATGTCCTGTTCGGGGCGCGCAATGACACGCTGTATTGTCTGCATCGCCAGACCGGCGCCCCGGCGTGGACCTTTGAGACAACCGGGCGTATCGACAGCTCACCGGTTGTCTGCGGTGATCGCGTGATCGTCGGCAGCGATAACGGGCGGTTGTATATGCTGGATCTGACCGACGGGCGGGAGGTGTTCAGCTATACGGCAGGCCAACCCATCAGCGGCTCAGCGGCCATCGTGGACAATACCGTGCTCATCGGCTGCCAGGGGGGGGTGCTCTACGCCTTTCGCGAAGCGACACCCTTGAACAAGACACAATGAAGATCAACGAATTTTTCTACGCGCTGCAGGGAGAAGGACAACTGGCGGGTACGCCGAGTGTGTTCATCCGTCTGGCCGGCTGTCCGCTGCGCTGCCGTTGGTGCGATACGGCCTATGCGCGGGATTTTCAGGCCGGCACCGACCACACCCCCGAATCCTTGCTGGCCCGAATGGCCGACTTTCCCACGCGTCACCTGGTCGTCACCGGCGGCGAGCCGTTAGCCCATGAGGGCCTGGCGGCGTTTCTTGAGGTGTTTGCAAAGGCCGGATACCGCATTACGCTCGAAACTGCGGCCCTTCGATTTGTGGCCGATTTGCCGATCTCTCTGATCAGCATCAGCCCGAAATTGTCCAACTCCGTCGATCCGGACGCCCCGGTCGCCGAGACCGACCGGCTCAACATCGATGCGATCGGCGCACTGATCGACGCCTACCGGTGGCAATTGAAATTTGTGGTGGACAGGCCGCAGGACCTGGACGACATCGCCGACTGTCTCGGCCGGCTCGGCCCCGTCGATCCGGAACGTATCTGCCTGATGCCCCAGGCCGCCCGGCGCGACGACTATATCGAAAAATCCATCTGGCTGGCCGAGTACTGCCTGCAAGCAGGCTTTTGCTTCTCGCCCCGCCTGCACGTGATGCTCCACAACGGCCGGCCGGGCAAATAAAGCGGCCATCCCCAACGGCCCCAAACCAAAGCGCTAAACAGAGGAAAAATAAAAGCGCCGGCTCTCCCCTCAAGTCCGGCGCCTCCTATTGGGAACCGCCAATCGGTATCCACAACTGACTCAATTGGTAACTTTTACGGCAAACCGGACCGAGGTCGTATCGCCCGTGGCCGGCACAGCCCTGACCCGAATGTATTGTCGGCCAAGCGGAGCATCGGAGGCTGCTGTCACGCGAAGAGGCACCTCGGGTCTTTCGTCGGCGCGAACCGTGACGCTCGACGGCTCAAGCGTGATCCCGTTGTTCATGGCTGTAAACTCCAGGTCAACATCTTCTCGAAAACGCCGTCCCCTGTCTATATGGATCTCGATAATCCGCGTTTCTCCCTGCTTGATGTCCGGTGTAAACCGGGGACCCTGGACTTTAAATCCCTCTGCACGTTCGATGCCGCCGCCGCGCGGGCTGGTCGCCCTGCATCCGTAAAAAGTCGTCAGAGCCAACATCATCATAATCGTCATTGTCGTTTTCATGTGTGTTCCTTTCGTGTCTATGAGTGATTTTGATTGTCGCGTATCATCCGTTCAGCCCTTGCCTTGTTTCTGCCGGCGGTCTTCCTGCAATTGATCGATATACCGTCCCGCGGCCTCTCGGCCGCCCAATCCAAAGGCAAGCGACACCGCCAGGACAATCCCGCCAAGGATAATGTGGAAGGTGGCCGCCACCAAATGCGGCGCAATGCCGAGTTGTGCCAGAGCAATCGTCGCGGCAAAAATGATGATCGCCCAGCGGCTGATGGCCGCCAGCAACTCCGGTCGCGGCATCTTGGCATTGGCCGCTGCGGTGCGAACAATGTCGGATACAAAGCCGCCCAGGAACATGGCCACCACCAGCACCACCACCGCGGCAATGACGCTGGGGATATAGGCAAACAACGTCCCCAGCAGTGTCGTCGCGTCGGGAAGCCCCAGCGCATCGACGACCATCACCAGCACAATGATCATGATCAGCCAATAGATCAGCGCCGCAAGAATCTGGCTGGTGTTCATGGTCAGATCGCCTTTTTTGAGCAGCTCGGTCACGCCGGCCTTATCGGCCACTGCCTCAAAATGGATGGTCTTGAGCAGCCACTCGGCAAGCCGCCGGATCGCCTTGGCGATCAGCCATCCGACAATCAGAACCAGCAAGGCCCCCAGCAGCACAGGCACATAATTGAGAATCTGGTTCAGCATGTTGCCCAGCGGCTCGGTGACCTGAGCACCCCATCGTTCAGTTTCAGCTAACATAGTTTTCTCCTTAAGATTAACAATTAAATTGGCATTTTGGCTTTCTTTATCGCACACCCAGCAAAGCCATTACAAGAAATGTGACGAACAGCACCAGGAAAATGAAAAACAGAATCCGGGCAATGCCCATCGCGGCCGTAGCAATCCCGCCAAAACCGAACAGCGCCGCAATCAGTGCGACGATAAAGAAGATAAGAGCCCATCCCAGCAATCCCATTTTTTACACCTCTCTACTGATGTTGTACGCTCTGTTCTGACATTAATTTACGGCATCCTGAATCGCTTCCCCGCCGCGCTCAATGTCTCTGCCTGCGCCTTCAACGGTATGACAACCGAATACGCACAATGCGCAGATCAAACTGAAGGCAATCGACACAATCCATACTATTCGAGTCTTCATTGTACTTCTCCTAAAAATTAAACATTTCATCTGACTAAACCAATTGTTCCGTCAGTCATTACTGATTGATAGCATCATCCACTACATCTTTTCCCTCCTCGGCTTCCTCTTGAATGTCCTCGCCCGCCTCTTCAATTTGCTCGCCGGCCTCTTCAGCAGCCTCGTCGATCTCTTCGCCGGCGGTTTCCATCGGGCCTGAGTCATCACAGCCCGCAACAACCAGCATTGCAATCGCAATCAGAACAAGCAGTGTTTGTTTGAGACTCTTTTTCATCGTCATATCCTTTTTTGAAAGAATTCAGGTCTTTGACCGTTCACGGGCACTTTTATAATTTTGGGTAACGCACCCACTAAAAACGAGCCCGATCAATTTAAAACCGTTGTTATCGAATCCAGCTTTATTGAAATAAATCGTCAACTTTCATCTTTTACTTCGGAGCTTAGCCTCATGGTCAGTTATACGCAATAAGGGTTTTACTAAAAAATGATAAGGTTAATGCTTTATATTGGATTGAGAATGTTTTATGAAAGAATTTGGTATCGTCCCAAGATTGTTGGTGGTAGTTGAAAAAGGCCTGAGTTGTGTTACTGTGTTATCGACAAAGACAATACAATATAACAGGAACCCAAGCCATGCAGAACATTATAACCTTGGATGTACTCAGTGTTCAACGACAATAGCATTTCCCGTTAGCGACAGTTAAGAATACTGTACAGTTTGTATCTTTAATTGTCGCCGAGAGAAAAAAAGCTTGACGCTGGACATAGTTTCACCTTGACTTCAGGTGTCAACTATTTGACAGTAGGACATTCTCATATTGCCTTCTTTGGGCTGCCCCGCAGGAGTCCCATTATCGACAAATTTCTATTTCACTACCCCTATGGGTAGTAATATCCCATTATTTTTTCTCTTTTTTGGGCTTGATATAGATATATCCTTTTCCCCTGCCGGCAGATTGGAAACAGTGATACTGATGCAGATATAGGGAAACTGTCCCCACAGTCAGCCCTGTTTTTTGTGCTATTTCCTCTTTTGACTTCGGCCTTGAACTCATGGCCTTGCACAATTTCTCTGGCCCAGACCCTGGATTAGGGTAGTCTTCTTTTTCGACTTTCTTTTTCGTCTGTATCTCTTGCAGCAAACTATCAATCTGGTTATCCAGTTTGCATACCTTCTGCAATAGATTATTCCGTTTGGCGGACAGTTGTTTGACTTGGGCTACCTTTTTCATGTCTTCCATTACAAAGCCTTTCTTTTATTGTTTTATTTATATTCACTTTTTATTTAAGAATATGTCTTTTTGATGGCTTTGTCAATGTCTTTTTTTGGAGAGAATCTTTATTTTTATTAAAATAATCAATGATTCTATAATTTTTTATCTGCCCAAAATATTTTTTTATTATTGCCATTTTTAAAGTTAAAAGTGAAACTTTTTATTATTGGACTAAGCGGCATAGCCGCCTGACCTCGCCGCGATTTTTCCTGCTAATCCTTCTGCCCTTCTTTTAATTCATCGTTTACCCTCCATACATCCCGGCCACTGGGGCCGGGAGGTTTT
>SKKI01000216.1 GCA_007121565.1 Phycisphaerae bacterium | reverse complement strand
GCTGTTTCCCTGAGCGAAGGCTTTAGATGCCCAGCGTGTGCAGCACTACCGCGAAAATGCCCTCTAGAACGACCAGCAGCACTATGGCGGTCACCACCGCGCGGGTGGTGGCAATGCCCACGGCGCCGGGGCCGCTTTGGGCCTGCAGGCCGCGAAGACAGCCGACCGCGCCGATGACACCGCCGGCAACCACCGCCTTAACCAGACCGACAGCGATGTCCGTCCCGGTCAATGCATTCTGGACATGCGTCGTATAGGTAATTAACGGATAGCCCAGCGATAAAATCACCAGTCCCGAGCCGACCAGCCCAAGCACAACGGCGATCACAGACAGCAGCGGCGTCATCAGCAGCGTCGCGGCCGTCCTCGGCAGCACCAGGAAGACCATCGGCTCGAGGTTCATCACCTTCAGGGCGTCCAGCTCATTGTTGATTTTCATCGTCCCAAGCTCGGCGGCAAAAGACGAGCCCGTGCGGCCGGTGACAATAATCGCGGTGATAAACGGGCCCAGTACACGTACCAGGGCAATGGCGACCAGGTCCGACACATACACTTCAACGCCGAACTGACGCAGCGGCATCGCCGAACTGAAGGCCATAATCAGCCCGAACAAAAAGCCCAGCAGACCGGTAATGCCGACCGCGTTGGCCCCGGCCAGCTCACAGGTGCGGAAAAAATCGCCCACGCGAAAACGGCCGGGATGAAGCACTGTCGACAGCGTCGCCAGGCACAGGTGGCCGAAAAAAGCGACCATCGCGTAAAGATCGTCCAGCAGCGTCCAGACGGCATAGCCTACTTTCTCGATAGCGTTCAATACGACCGGCGGGGAGATATCCTGGCTCTCGGGCTGCTGGAGGTAGCGCTGCAGCAGGGCCGCCAGCGAATCGCTGAGGCTCTCAACCTCGACGGGGATGTCGTGTGTTTGGCCGTAATGCTTATAATAGGCCAGAAGGGCGATACCGCTGCCGTCGGCGTAGTCCAGTTGCGAGGCGTCAATGTGAATCGTCTTTCGGATGCGCCGCGACAGCAGCCGAAGCGTCTTGCGCCATGCCGGGGCCGATGTCTCCCGGTCGAGCCGGCCGGCCACGTGGATGTCGATGCGTTTTTTGCCGCGTTTGATCGACAGCGTCGCACCGCGGCGCTCATTTTTTGTAGGCTTGGCTGGGGTCATAGACCTTCTCGGCAATCGACTCAAGTTCCGTGGCCGCACCCGGCTTGATCGCGCGATAAAAGCAGGATTGATAGCCAACATGGCACTGGCCCTGATCGACGGAGACTTTCAGCACCAGACAATCCTGATCGCAGTCGACAAGAATCTGCCGCACCTTTTGCATATGGCCGGACTGCTCGCCTTTTTTCCAGAGTTTCTTGCGTGAACGGCTGTAAAACACCGCGTTGCCGGTTTCAAGCGTCAGCCGCAGGGCCTGGTCGTTCATATACGCCACCATCAGGATCTGCCCGGTCTGGGCGTCCTGCGAAATCGCCGTGATCAGCCCGTCTTTGTCAAACTTAGGCAGAAATTCCAATCCTTCTTCAATGTGTTTTTTGTCGGTCACGCTGGCATTCCTTGATCGCATAAACATAAACTTTTTAACATCGGTCTTGAACAGTCACTTTGTACCCGCTATGCTCTTAAAAAACAAGTGTGTAATGTCAAAAAGGACGCCGTGAAACAGGATACCCAAAAAGCCGGATGGAAAAAATGGTCGCTTCCCGTTCGCATCGGGATTGCGGCCGGGGCCTGTTGGCTGGTGGCTCGGGAACTGAACTGGGAGGAGTTAAAATCTGCGTTTTTGGACCTCAATCTTTGGGTATTGGCGCTGGCCGCGATCATCTATACCGCAGAACAGGGGTTTCTCGGATTTCGCTGGTGGCTGCTTTTGCGGGCCCAGCGGATTGCGGTTCCGCTGCGATTGGCGGTCAAACTGAACTATCTGGGGCTTTTTTTCAGCAGTTTTTTGCCCAGTTCCGTCGGTGGCGACCTGGTGCGCGCCTGGCATGTCTCGCGGCACAGCAGTCGCAAGCTTCAGGCCGCCTTCGGCGTGTTCGTGGATCGGGTGGTGGGTCTTTTTGCTACGTTGATTATCGCTTTTGCGGCGATACTGCTGTTTATGCGCGATACGCCCTTTTTCCGCATTCAATTGGTTCAGCAGCAGTTGCAGCGATTGCGGCATATCTCCGGGCCACATGTACTGCTGGTGCTGCTGATCATCCTGGGGGCCGGCCTTGTGCTGCATAGGCCTTTGGAGGCGTTGACCGGGCGGATGTACCGCTATCTGAAGCATCTTCTGGGCCAGCTTCACCAGGTGCTGGCGGTGTACTATCGCCATCCGTTTGTCCTGGTTACAACGATCATGTTGACGATTGTTCTGCAGAGCCTGGTGATTCTGGTCTATTGGCTGGTTGGGATGAATTTGAACATTGACGCGACAGTGGGGTATTACTTTGTGTTTTTCCCGGTGGTCTGGGTGGTCGGCTCAATCCCGATCAGCATCGCCGGGATCGGGATTCTCGAAGGGGGCATCGTGTTTTTGTTTGTTCGCTATACCGGCGCCACGACCGAAGCGGCCGCGGCCCTGGCGCTGTGCCAGCGGCTGACCTGGCTGGCGGCCTCCCTGCCGGGATTGGTCTTTCACCTGACCGGCTCGCATCGGCGGGCCCAAACCAATACTACGCCGGCGTAAAAATGATTGCCGACAGTGGCGAATTCGGATACACTGAACCCCATGCAAACACGTATCGCCGGCTTCCAGCCGGCATTTTGATTGACGTAAATGGCAGATACACAAAATAAATACAACGACGACGATTTGGCCAGTATGAGTTTGGGCGACCACCTCGAGGAGCTGCGCTCGCGCTTGGGCAAGTCGCTGATAGGGCTGCTGGCAGCGTTTCTCGGCTCACTGGTGGTGGGCCGGTGGTTTTTGGCGATTGTCCTGTCACCGTTTGAGACAGCGATGGAGGAGGTCGGCGTCCAGATGAATCTGCAGGCCATTGAGGTAGCCGAGCCGTTTCTGGTATATATCAAGGCCTCGCTGGTGCTGGCGGCGCTGGTCAGTTCGCCGTGGCTGTTTTATCAGGCCTGGGCGTTTGTCTCGGCGGGCCTGTACAAGCACGAACGCAAGTTCATCCACACCGCCGCTCCGATCAGCGCCTTGTTGTTTGTGGCCGGGGTGCTGTTTTTTCTGTTGGGCATCGCCCCGATGGTGTTCAAGTTCCTGGCCCTGTTTAATCTGGGCGTTGAGTACGCCTATACGCCGCAAATCACCAAAGCGGTCAATTTTATTCTCGTGCTGTCGCTGGTCTTTGGGGTGGCCTTTCAAACCCCAATCGCGATTGTGTTTGCCGAGCGGATGGGGCTGGTGACGGTACAAACGCTGCAACGGATACGCAAATACGTGTTTTTGTCCACCTTTGTCGTTGCCGCCGTGGCGACGCCCCCCGATATTGTCTCACAGCTTGCCCTGGCCGGGGCCCTGTATGTACTTTATGAGAGCAGCATTATCATTTGTCGGCTATGGCGCAAAAAACGCCGCGAATCCGATTAACAAAGCGGCCTGACAGCCCGGTCACGTGTCCTGGGGTTCTTGGCTCTCTTGTTCTTTTTTGGGCTGAGTGCCGGCTTTTTTGGCCTGCTGCTCTGCAGCCCTGTCGGATTCGTCGATCGCATCGCGGACGTCGTCTTCGGTATCTTTGATGCCCTTTTTAAATTCGGTGATACTTTTGCCCATGCCGCGCGCAATTTCGGGCAGACGGCGTCCAAAAATCAGTACCGCAATCACCAATATAATAATCAGCTCGGTCGGGCCGGGCGTCCACATCGCTTGAATCGCATTCAGCATATTCATTGTATCCTTTCTAAATTATTCTTGCATACATGAAGTATTGTAAGATATTCTGCGTGCGGCGTCAAACATAATAATAGATACGCTCGCAGCGGAAAAATAATGAACAAAACCCACGAAAAACAGAATAACTATTATACGACAATGAAACACTTGAATCGGAGACCAGCAATGAAAATTTTATGTGGATGTACGGCGGCCCTGATCGCCGTTTTGACGCTCGGGGGCTGTTCGGATAATACCGAGCCGGCTCAAAATGACACCCAGGCTCAAAATGACGCACTGGCTCAAGATGACACCGACGATACAGCCGAGTCGGTCTGGATGACGGATTTTGAGGCGGCCAAGGCCAAAGCCGACCAAGAGGGAAAGGATTTGCTGATGGATTTTTCGGGGTCGGACTGGTGCTACTGGTGTCAGCGGCTGGACGAGGAAGTCTTTTCCAGGCAGGGATTTATCGACGAAGCCGGCAGGGATTTTGTGTTTGTCAAGATCGACTTTCCCTCCGACAAGTCCGGCCAATCGCAAGCCCTGCAGCAGCAGAACGACCGACTGGCACGGAATTACGGTATTCAGGGGTATCCGACCATTATTCTGGCCCGTCCTGACGGCACCGAGTATGCGCGTACCGGATATCGCGAGGGCGGCCCGGATGCGTACCTGGATCATTTGCAGCAGTTACGGCAGGAGCGGTGAGCCGGTTCGGAATCGTTTGGCAGGTCAGTTTCTTGCCAAATTTTATCCGATGACCAATTTGACCGCGGCCGCGGCAGCCAGTACAAAAACGACGATATTGAACGCTTTTTGCGGGATGCGGTTGAGCAGCACAATCCCGCCGACAGCCCCTGCGGCGATGGCCGGCAGCAGCAGCACATTGGTCTGCAGCGACTGGGCGGTGATCAGGTTGTGATGGGCGTGGAAAGGGACTTTGATCCAGTTGACCGCAAAGAAAAACCACGCCGCGGTCCCGATGAACTGCTGTTTGGGCATGCCCATCGCCAGCAGGTACAGCGTCATCACCGGCCCGGCGGCGTTGGCCAGCATGGTCGTGGCCCCGGCGACCGACCCCATCGTCGGCGCAAAGGCCGGATGGTGCGGCGCATCGGCATCCGGCTGTCGGCCCAGCATCGTCCGAAGCCGCAGCAGCAGCATCGTCAGCACTATCCCGCCAATCACGGGCGCCAGCCGCTGGTCGTCCAGCACGCCCAGCAGAACAAAGCCGACCGCCAGCCCGACCGTCGTCCAGGGCAGCAGCCGCAGCAGGTGCCGCCATTGGGCGTGCCGGCGGTACCAGGTTACGGCAAACAGATCGGCGAAAATCAGCATCGGCAGCACCAGCCCGACCGATTCGCGCGGCGGCACCGCCATCGCCGCCAGCGGCACAGCCAAAATGCCCGCCCCCGGCAGTCCGGTCTTGGACAGGCCGATCAGCGCCGCGCAGATCGCCATCGCGACCCATTGGGATACAGTGAGATTCAAGGTGTCCATCATTATT
>SKKI01000309.1 GCA_007121565.1 Phycisphaerae bacterium | reverse complement strand
CGAACGGCGCGGCGGCGGATAAACGGCTCACAGATCGCAGCCACTTCGATCGCGCTGAGGACGCGCGTCGGCTGGCCCAGCGCTTCAAGCGTTTCCTGCAGGGCACAGGCGTTCATCACCGTTGCCAGCATTCCCATATAATCGGCGGTGGTGCGCGGGAGGTGACTGCTCTGCGAAAAGGCCGCTCCGCGCAGGAAGTTGCCGCCGCCGACGACAATCGCCACCTGCGGGCCAAGTTTACACAGCCGCACAATCCGCTCGGCAATCGACTCGATCGCCTCGCCGTCGATGCCGAACCCGCCCGCCCGACAGAGCGTCTCGCCGGAGAGCTTCAGCAAAATCCGTTTGTATTTGACCTGTTCCATCGTTCAATCCCTTCAGCCGGCCCCGCCTCTGGCTGTTGATCCGTTTATAGACACAAAAAAGGCATCGAAAATAAGTAGTTTTCCGATGCCTTTGATTATATCCGGTGCTTTATCCGATTTCAACTCTGACAAAGCGTTTTATTTTTGCCTGTCCGCCGGCGGCTTTGGCCGCGTTGGCCAGCGCCTCGCCGACCGTGACGCTGTCGTCCTTGACGAACGGCTGGTCAACCAGGCAGTTTTCCTTGAAGAATTTGCCCATTTTCCCATCGACAATCTTGTCAATGATCTCGGCCGGCTTATCTTTGACCTGCTCGGCGGCAATGGCCCGCTCTTTTTGCACGATCTCCGGGTCGATGCTGTCTCTGTCCAGTCCGGCCGGGTTGATGGCGGTGATGTGCATCGCGATCTCATCGGCGACCGGCTGGACGGCCTGGGCGACTGCGTCGCTGTCGGTTTCGATCTCCACCACGGCCCCAACCTTGCTGTTAAAGTGGACATAGCTGCCGAATGTGCCGCTGGTGGTAAGCGTATAGCGGAAAAAATCGCCCGCTTCGACCTTTTCGCCGGTCTTGCTGACGGTATCAGTCAGGATGTCCGAGAAGGGCCGTCCGGCAACGTCGGCGCTGAGCAGCGCCTCGCCGCCGGTCTCGGCAGCGGCCTTGAAGCCGCATTCGACCATGCATTCGGCCGCGGCGATAAACCCTTCGCTCTTGGCGACAAAATCCGTCTCACAGCACAGAGATGCAATCACGGCGGTCTTGCCGTCGTCGCTGACCTTGCAGACCACACGCCCTTCGCTGGTGTCCCGAGCGGCCCGCTTGGACAGGGTCGCCAAGCCCTTTTTGCGAAGCATTTCCATTGCCTTGTCCACATCCCCGCCGGTTTCGGTCAGGGCTTTTTTGCAGTCCATCATGCCCTGCCCACTCATTTTTCGAAGTTTTGCTACGGTTGATGCTGTAATATCCGCCATGGGTTTCTACTTTCGTGTATTGAAGTGTTTCGTTTACGTTCTATCGACAAAGCAAGCGAAGCCTCTCTGCGGGTTGCGGCCGTCGTCTTAGACGTTCTGTGACCGCCGCAATACCCCGCAAAGAGACTTCGTGAAGTTTCACATCAGGCGCGCCCGACTTACTGGGCGGCGCTTTCGGCCTGGGCCGGCGAAGAGACATCCGACGCGGCGTCAGTGCTGCGGTCTTCGGCCTCGTCCTCGACCTGGTCTTCATCCCCGGCAGTCTCGTCAACGGTTTGCCCCTCGGCGGTGGCCAGCACGCGCCGACGGGACCGGGGACGCGCCGGGCGGGCCTCGGCGGGCGCCGCTTCGGGCCTGGTCATGGTCTTGCCCTCGGCTGCGGCGGCGGCCAGCTCATCCAGCAGGATCTCAATGGCCTTGATCGAGTCATCATTGGCCGGAATCGCCACATCCACCGTATCCGGATCCGAGTCGGTATCCATAATCGCCACCGTCGCGATACCCAGCTTGCGGGCCTCGCGCAGCGCGATATACTCCCGCTTGGCATCCACGACCACCACCGCACCGGGCAGGCGGTTCATCCGGCGGATGCCCTCCATATGGGTGCGAATCTTAGCCAGTTCGCGTTTGAGGCGGGCGCCCTGTTTCTTGCTTTCGGTTTCAATCTTGCCGCTGTGCTCCATTTCCTCAAGCACTTCGAGACGGCTGACCCGCGTGCGAATGGTCCTGAAATTGGTCAGGGTGCCGCCCAGCCAGCGCTGTGAGACGTAGTGCATGCCGCATTTTTCCGCGGCCTGCTGGACGCCTTTTTGCGCCTGGCGCTTGGTGCCGACAAATACGACATCTTTGCCCGAGGAAACCACGGTGGCAAGGAGTTTTTTGGCAATCAGCAACCCCTTTAAGGTTTCCTTGACATTGATAATGTGGATCATCCCGCGTTTGCCGAAGATATACGGCTGCATCTTCGGGTTCCAGCGGCTGACCGCGTGGCCAAAATGTACGCCCGCGCCGATTAAATCGCGGGCAAGTTCCTTATTCACAGAAACTTACCTCCAAATCACTAAATTCAGTTACACTCTTTACAGAACACCTGTACCCGGCCCACACAGCCGGAAATATGCTAAAATACGCGAGAAATTGGTTTGTGTCAAGAAATAACACCTGAAAAAACGACGTTTTTCGCTTTTTTTATTAAACACCGCCAGCCAATACCCCCCCTCCTACCCTGTAATCGTTTGTCCGGCGCAGAGGCGATTGTATCTGAAGGGCTGCCGGGTTGTTTTTCAAAATCTGCGTTGCAATTTGGCGGCTTTTCTCTATAATATCGCAACGTGTGTGCAATATTGAGTTAACATCAAGAAAGAGACCTTGTGGATTTACTCGACCAGATAACAGAGCTTTCTCATGAGTTTGGCAGCACTGCCTACGTTCGCGGCGGCGGGGGCAATACCTCGGCCAAAGACGATTCGACGCTTTGGGTCAAACCCTCCGGAACCACCCTTGCAGGCTTGAAATCATCGGATTTTGTCGCAATGGACCGCTCAAAACTGGGGCGTCTTTATGATGTGACGCCGCCGCAGGAGACCGCGGCGCGGGAGGCGCTAGTCAAGGAAATGACCCAGCAGGCGGTCCTGCCGCAGGGGCCGGGACGGGCCTCGGTCGAAGCGCCGCTGCACGATTCGCTGGCTGCCCGTTATGTCGTGCACACGCACCCGGCATTGGTCAACGGGATGACGTGTGGGAAAAACGGCAAATCCGCCGGCCAAAAATGTTTTCCCCAGTCCTTATGGATCGATTATGTGGATCCGGGCTATACGCTGTGTATGGAAGTACGCAAGGCCATCCAGCGGTACGCAAAAGACTTCGGACGTGAGCCGTCGCTTATTTTTCTGAAAAATCACGGCCTTTTTGTCGCCGCCAATGAGGCCGATGAGATTCGCAAGCTGTATTCGGCAGTGTTGACGACACTTCAGCGGCATTACCAGAGACGCGGCATTCGCTGTGAACTGACGGTCGGGGCCGAACCGGATGCCGCCGATGTGGCGGCGGCCAAAGAAAACGTCCGCCAGGCCTTCGGCGATCCGGATATCTGTGTGGCGGCCTCGGGCCCGTTTGCATTGGCACAAGGGCCCGTTTCGCCGGATCATATCGTCTATGCCAAATCCTATTATATGACCGAACAGCCGACGGCAGAGACCGTTCGGGCATTTCGCGCAAAACACGGTTACCGCCCGCACATTGCAGCCTTCGGCCCGGTGGTGCTGGGCATCGGCCCCACGCAGAAAAAGGCCGCCCTGGCACTGGAACTGGCACAGGATGCCGCGCTGGTCAGGCAGTTGGCCGAGGCCTTCGGCGGCATTGACTATATGAGCGACACGGCGCGGGCGTTTATTGAGAACTGGGAAGTGGAATCGTATCGCAGTCAACAGGTCCAATAGACCACTGCGGACAGAAAGGAAAGCCCAGGATGCAAAAGGCTGTTGGAAAACGGTGTTGGGCGGTGCCGGACGGGTTTTTGCCGGTACTGACAGAAGCGGATCGGGCCACTGAAAACGGTTATGTGCCGCATGAGTGCGCCTGCCTGCTCAACACCGGCGCGCAGGATGTGAAGGTTGAGTTGGCGTTTTACTTTGAGAACAAAGAGCCGGTCATCGCAGATGTCGTGTTGGAGGCGCAGCGGTGCCGGCATGTGCGGATTGACAAACTGCAAAAGAGCGGTATGCCGGTCGTTGAGCGGGGGGTTCCGTATGCGCTGGTGGTCACGGCCGAGGCGCCGATTGTGGTGCAAATGTCCCGCTTGGATACGACCCAGCCCAATATGGCGTTTCTGTCGGCGATGGCGTATCCGGCCGGGTCCTAAAGAACAGCTTGCAGCATGTATAAATGTATGGGATAGTGATGAACGCGGCCGCGAGCCCCTGCCGAAAAGAAAACGGCAAGCTGCGGCGATGATAATGGTACAGAAAACAAGACAAAGGAAATGCGATGAGTGAACAACGGATTGAACAGGCGTATGCGATTGCTAAAGAACAGTATGCCGCCTTCGGCGTGGATACCGACGCGGCGATGCAGACACTGGCGACGGTGCCGGTGTCGATGCACTGCTGGCAGGGTGACGATGTGGGCGGTTTTGAGTCGGTCGGGGCGGAGCTGTCCGGCGGGGGTATTCAGGCCACGGGCAACTATCCCGGCAAGGCGCGGACGATCGACGAGCTGCAAAGCGATGTCCAAAAGGCCTTGAGCCTGATTCCCGGCAAGCACCGGCTGAACCTGCATGCGATCTATCTGGACAACAAAGGCAAGCCGGTGGACCGCAATGAAATCGGGCCCGAGCACTTCCAGACCTGGATCGACTGGGGCAAGGACAAGCTGCACGGCATGGATTTCAACCCGACGTTTTTTTCGCATCCCAAGGCCGATGACGGGTTTACGCTGAGCCATCCGGATCAGGGGATTCGGCAATTCTGGATCGAGCATGGAAAGGCCTGCCGCACGATCGGCGCGGCGATGGGCACGGCGTTCGGTACGCCGACGGTCACCAACGTCTGGATCCCGGATGGCTTCAAGGATGTGCCGATCGATCGCGTCGGACCGCGGCAGCGCCTGGCCGAGTCGCTGGATGCGATCTTTGCCGAGACGCTTGATCCGACGGTGCACCTGGATGCGGTCGAGTCCAAGCTGTTCGGCATCGGGGCTGAGAGCTTCACGGTCGGATCGCATGAGTTTTACATGGGCTATGCGATTTCGCGGCAGATTTTATTATGTCTGGATTCGGGGCATTATCATCCAACGGAGACGATTTCAGAGAAGATTTCGGCGGTGATGATGTTTGTGCCCCAGCTTCTGCTGCACGTCAGCCGGCCGGTGCGGTGGGACAGCGACCACGTGGTGATTCTCAACGAGGAACTGCTGAGCATTGCTCAGGAGCTGGTGCGCAGCGGCAAACTGGAAAAAATACACATCGGGCTGGACTTTTTCGACGCGAGCATCAACCGGGTCGCAGCCTGGGT
>SKKI01000225.1 GCA_007121565.1 Phycisphaerae bacterium | reverse complement strand
TGCACTGGCCGAACGTGTCGGGCCGCACACCCGGCTTTTGCTGCTGTGCTCGCCCCACAATCCGGTCGGCCGCCTCTGGACGCAGCAGGAACTGCTGGATGTGGCACACTTCTGCCTGGAACGCGAGATTGTCATCTGTTCGGACGAGATACACTGCGACCTGGTGCTCGAGGAGGCGCAGCGGCATCTGCCCACTGCTGCGCTGTCGGCCGAGATTGCCGAGCAGACGGTAACGCTGATGTCGCCGGCCAAGACGTTTAACCTGGCCGGGCTCAACTGCGGATTCGCGATTATCCCCAACGAAACGCTTCGGCGGCGTTTTCTTGGCACCATACGGGGCATCCTGCCGCATATCAACAGCATGGGCTATACGGCCTGCCGAGCGGCCCTGACGCAATGCGGCCCCTGGCATCAGGAGTTGATCGCGTATCTGCGCGGCAACCGGGATTACGTCTTTGACGCTGTCAACGCCCTGCCGGGATTGTCAATGGGGCCGGTCGAGGCGACGTACCTGGCCTGGATTGACGCGCGGCAACTGGGCGTCAGAGACCCGGCCAAATGGTTCCAGCAGGCCGGCGTCGGTGTGTCCGACGGCAGCGACTTTGACGGCGCCGGCTTTGTGCGTCTCAATTTCGGCTGTCCGCGGCCGACCCTCGAACAGGCCGTCGAGCGGATCCGGGGCGCCCTTCAATCCCGCTGAGCAAACTGTCCGCCGCTGGTCTCTGGCCTATGCTTCCGAAACGACGTGGAGACCGCAGGACAGGGCGTTTTGACACTGGCCCTGCTCAAATTTTGACAGATTATCCAGTGTGGTCTCGGCGATAGCGCTGACCGCGTTATGGGTAAAGAACGCCTGATGGCCGGTGACAACCACGTTGGGAAACATCAGCAGGCGGGCAAACACATCGTCCTGAATAATCTCATCGGATAAGTCATCGAAGAACAGGTCGCCTTCTTCCTCATACACATCCAGCCCGAGATAGCCGATCCGCTGGGTTTTGAGCCCGCCAATGACGGCCTGGGTATCGACCAGGGCGCCGCGGCTGGTATTGATGAGCATCACACAGTCCTGCATCTTGTCAATCGCCTTGGCGTCAATCATATGGTGTGTCTGGGGCATCAGCGGACAATGCAGGGTGATGATCAAACACGTCTTGTAGATGTCATCCAGACTGACGTACTGCACACCCAACTGACGGCACTGGTCGTTTGGCTCAACATCGTAGGCGTACAACTCGCAGCCAAAGCCGTGCAGGATCCGGGCCACCTCCGTGCCAATCTTGCCGGTGCCGATGATGCCGACGGGGGTGCCGTGCAGATCGAAGCCCATCAGCCCGTCCAGCGAGAAATTGCCCTCGCGTATACGCTGATGGGCCCGGTGGATGCGGCGATTCAGTGCCAGGATCAGCCCGAGGGTATGCTCGGCCACCGCATGAGGCGAATAGGCCGGTACCCGCACCACCGACAGGCCCAGGGTCTCGGCAGCCTCCAGATCGACGTGGTTAAAGCCCGCACATCGCAGGGCAAGCAGCCGCACGCCAAGTTCTTTGAGGCGGGTCAGAACGGGGGCATCGGCGGTGTCGTTGACAAAAATGCAGACCGCATCAAAGCCGGCGGCCCTGCCGACGGTCTGGTCGGTCAGCCGCTCTTTGAAAAACACCAACTCGTGTCCGAAACGCTCGTTGGCACGGCCAAAAAACTGCTTCGTGTAGGGTTTTGTGTTAAAAACAGCCATTTTCAGCATTGTTATCTCCCTTCGCAATTAACTCCGTTCATATTCATAAACGATTTCTTCCTGATTCTACCATGACAGGGATTCATTGTTCAAAGGAAAAGTGTCGTAAGAAGGGGCGTTTGTTCTTTTTGATAAATTTTGAACATTGCCGGTGTATTTGACGATATAATGAGGTTCGGATATGTATTTTTTTGATGACCCCCACTCGAATGCGGAGTAACGGATGACAGAATTCAACACGATGGGCGATGAGACATGGCGTGTTTTTCGTATTATGGCTGAATTTGTGGAGGGATTTGACGAGCTGTCAAATATCGGGCCTGCGGTGTCGATATTTGGCTCGGCCCGCGAACAGGAAGGCACCCCCTACTACGACCTGACCGTCGCAACGGCCCGCGAAATCGGCAAGGCCGGCTTTGCGGTCATCACCGGCGGCGGCGGCGGTCTGATGGAGGCGGCCAATCGGGGTGCCCTTGACGCCGGTGTCAAAAGCGTCGGGCTGAACATTGAACTTCCTCATGAACAAAAACCGAACAAATACCAGAATTTGTCGCTTACGTTTCGGTACTTCTTTTGCCGCAAGGTGATGTTTGTCAAATACGCCCACGGGTTTGTGGTGATGCCGGGCGGCTTCGGCACGATGGATGAATTTTTCGAGTCGTTGGTGCTGATTCAGACGCTCAAGCAGGTCTATTTTCCGGTGGTGTGCATGGGCAGCGAATTCTGGAAAGAGCTGTTTGACTGGATCGACAAGGCGATGCTCGGTGACAATCAATACATCGACCCGGAGGATAAGAAGTTATTCTGCCTGACCGACGATCCCGAAGAGGCGGCTCGCATTATCGTCGATTTTCATAAGGACAATGGGCGCGGCGGCCTGCGCCTGCCGACCGGCATCCGAGAAACGGATAACGGACTCGAATAGCCATGAAAACGTCATACCTGGCACTGGTCAAAAACCTCTTTGCGCTGGGCCTGCTTATCGCGGCCGGCGGCGGAGGCTATGTCCTGTGGCGACAGTTCACCGTCGATGAACAAGTTGAGCAGTTGCTGTTTAAGAACGCCGAGTTGCGGGAGGCGATTGCCAACCTGACCGAGGAAACGCGAATCGGCTATGCCAAGGTTCTCGAGCAGCACACGCATAACGGCCAGACAAGAACGCGGCTGTTGTTTGTCGAGACCGACCCGGACGATATGACGCGGCGTGTGCTGGAGAAGGAATTTGACATCGAAGGGGATGTGGTCCATTTCGATGCGCTGATTGTCAAATTCACCACGCCGATGGTAATGGAGGGGCGCCAGAAGGCGATGTATCTCTGGCGGCGGGTTTATGGGGAGAAAATGCGGCCCGAGGACGGCTTTGCGATCCATACGCCCCACAGCGAGCCGGCGCGTTATCGCGCAATCGGCGAAAAACTATCGCTGGCCCAGCGCGAGCAATTCTGGGATGAAATCTGGCAACTGGCCAACGACCCCACGCGGCTGGAACCGATGGGCATCAAGGCGGTGTTCGGCAATGTCGTCTACAAACGCCTCCAGCCGGGTCTGATATATATCTTCAACATTGACGCTGGCGGCGCTATTTACCCGGAAATCATACCGGAATTATAGAGTTTTTCAGGGTAACCGGGATTGCGCCGGCAAATCCGCAACGTCTGCATCCAGGCCAGAGCCGACAGGGATATTCTGCGTCCGGAGCGTGCAGTATTACATAGGGCAGACGCGAAAGGCTCCTGCCGTGCCCGCACCTTAGCCGGTCAGGGCGTTCATGACCACGCGGCGGATAACCTTCGCATCCGGTTCGGTACCCATAAAGACGCGGTATTGCGCGATCGCCTGGCGGATAAACATCTCCGCTCCGCTGATGGTTGTGGCCCCGGCCTGCTCGGCGGCCTCAAGCAGTTGCGTGCGGACGGGATTGTAGACCGTATCGAATACCGTCATCTCGGGACCCAGCACCTCTTTGGCCACCGACGACGCATCCACCTCGGGATACATCCCCAGACTGGTGCAATTGATGATAACCGACGGCTCGGCGGCACTTAACGCTTCCAGTCCGGCCGCCTTGCAGCGAAACTCCTCGGCCAGCAGCCGGGCCTTTTTGAGCGTCCGGTTATAGATCGTCACATGCGCCCCCACATCCACCAGGCCCGCCACCACCGCACGCGCTACACCGCCGGCGCCAATGACCGCGACCTGCCGTTCATGCAGCGCATGCGGCTCAAGGCCCATCGCCGCGGTCAGGGCATCCATCGCCCCGGCATAATCGGTGTTGTACCCGCACACAATGCCGTTAAAGCCGACTTTGAGCGTATTGGCCGCCCCGATCGACGCGGCCAGGGCATCGACAAACTCGCCCTTGCCATTGACATAGTCCAAAGCGTGGGTTTTATGGGGAATAGTTACGCTGAAGCCGCCCGTGCTGAGCCAGGGACGTTCGGCCATCCCATCGACAAAATCACAAAACTGTTCCGGGTCGCCCTCGAGCAGAAACGGCAGATAGACGGCATTGATTGCGTCTTTTTCAAACGCCGCGTTAAACAGCGCCGGGCTGAGCGAATGGCCCACCGGGTTACCGATCAGCCCGAACACCTCGGTCTGCCCGTCCAGCCGATCCCACCGAAACAGGTCCTTCATCACGTCAATGGGAATCTGTCCCGCAGCGGTTGCCGTGTCCTGATCCAGCGCGGCAAAGGTCAAAAACGCCCCCAGCTTTTTGGCCAGCACGCGAGTCATCAGCCCGGCCTGGCCCATAGACAGGACAATCATATCCTTGCCGCCGGAGCGATGCAGCAGATCCAGCCCCTCAAAACAGTCATTGATATGCCGGGCGGTGTAAACCAGCTTGCAAATCGCCATCGGCCACAGGCTCAGCATCGTTTCATATTTGAGATTGATATCCTCAAATGGCCCCTTCATCTGGTGCGCCGACAAAATGAGCCGACAGTCCGGATGGGCCTTGAGTGCCTCTCTAATCGGCCTTTGTGCCTCTTTTTTAGAGAAAATCTTCAGCTCACAGTCGACAAACTCCGCCCCCGCCTTGATACATTCGGCCAGAATCGCCGTTTTTTCGGCAATACCAAAGCTCTGCGCCCCGCCTTCATTCGGTTCACGGCAGGTGGCGATCACCGGCAGTTTGGTCTTTCGGGCCTGGGCGATCACCTGCCCGGCCCTGTCCGGCCCCAGCCCGGCCAACCCGTCCAGGCGTACCTCCAGCGCCTCAGCGCCGCGGGTTTTGGCTGCCCGAAACCGCTGGCTCAATTGTTCGATATCGCTGCCCGACACGGATAGGGTCAAATAGGTCATAAGTCTTCCTATACCCGCAAACCCGGCTGATATCAAGCCCAAAAACGGCATCAAAATCCCTGCAAGCAAAGCTCACAGCCATCGGTAACGCAGTTGATCGAATGCTCCAGGTTAAGAACATACAGCCTTTTCTCTGCAAAACATCACTGTCTGTTCATCCAAATCGCCATCCGTTTGCCGAACCGGACGGCATCATCCAGAAACATATACAGACACGGCACGACAACCAGCGTCACGAAGGTGGCAAACAGGATCCCGTAGCCCAGCGACAGGGCCATGGGAATCATAAACCGCGCCTGGCGGGAGGT
>SKKI01000011.1 GCA_007121565.1 Phycisphaerae bacterium | reverse complement strand
TCAGGACATCGTCTCATGCGGCAGGAACGGCAGGGTGTATTCGCTGTGCCAGGGCGGGGCGTCCGACAGCGCCAGGGCGGTATCGATCAGGGCGATATGCGAGTAGCCCTGCGGGAAGTTGCCCAGCAGGCGTTTGGTCTTGAAGTCCATATCTTCGCTGAGCAGTCCCAAGTGGTTGGTGTGTGCCAGGATATCGTCAAAGAGCTGCTGGGCTTTTTTCTTTTCGCCGATTTGATAGAGACTCTTGATCATCCAGAACGTACAGACGGTAAAGGATGATTTGGGTTTGCCGAAGTCGTCCGGTTCGCGATAGCGGTACATCAGCCCATCGACACAGAGGTCTTTGTAAGTTTGCTTGACGGTGCTGACAAAGACCGGGTCGTCGGTGTCTAAAAAGCCGTAATGAGCGGCCAGCAGGTTGGCGGCATCCATTGAGCGTCCGCCGTAAAACTGTGTCAAGGCGCCTGTCTTCGGGGCGCAGCCTTTTTCGAGAATATCCTGTTTGATCTCTTCGCGCAGCTTGATGTAGCTCATCGCCTCGGGCAGTTTGTCCAGAAACGCCGCGATGCGGGCGGCACGGTCCATCGCCACCCAGCAGAGGATTTTGGAAAAGACGAAGTGTTTGCGCTCGGTGCGAAATTCCCAGATGCCCGAATCCAGTTTGCGCCAGCTTCGTTTGACATGGCGCGTCAGGGTGCGCACGACGGTCCAGAGGTCTTCCTTGTTGTCGAGGGTATTGCTGAACAGCACCAGGCTCTGATAGATCGCGTCCATCAGGATGCCGTAAATATCGTTCTGTTTTTGTTTGAGGGCCGCGTTGCCGACGCGGACGGGCTTTGAATTCTCATAGCCCGACAGCCAGGGCAGCTCGTATTCGTCGGCCTTGCGGCGCGGATTGATGCTGTACAAAATCTGCACTTTCTCATCTTTGAACGGCACAATATCCAGGATAAAATTCAAGAACCGACGCGCGACATTGTAATGGCCCAGCCGCGTCAGGATATTGATGGTCATCGCCGCGTCGCGAACCCAGCAGTAGCGATAGTCCCAGTTGCGCTGCTCGCCGATGGTTTCCGGCAGGCTGGTCGTGACCGCCGCCAGAATCGCCCCGCTTTTCTGGTGGGCCAGAAGCTTTAACACCAGTGCGCTGCGCTCGACTTGCGCCGGATACTTAGTCAGCAGATTGGTCTTGGCGGTCCAGCCCATCCAGTAGACCTTGGTGCGCTCAAATTCCAGCTCCACCCAGTCGACGGTTGGAGGGGTTAATTTTTGGTTGTAGCTGACCAGCAGAAAACAATCGCGCTCCAGCGTGATCGGCGCCTGTTCGAGGATGTCCTCAAACGGCAGATCCGAGTACAGGTACACCGACTCATACCGTCCGGCGACGGTGTGGTGCTTGATATAAAATGAGGTCAACTGCACCTCGACCGGGTGTTCGGCATAATTGGGACGCGGGTTGTAGTGGATGCGGACGCGCGGTTGGCCGGACAGGACGCGCAGATAGCGGATGATATCCGGCGGGCAGTGGTAATTGCCGCCGTCATTAATATAGCGCGGCATAAAATCAAGCAGCTCAAATGCGTTTTTGCCGCTGGTAAAACGCGTCCGCAGGATATTGGTGCGGTTCAGATAGGTTTGTTCGATGCGATAATTGCCGACCGGCTCTACGCTGAAAAAGCCGCCGTTGTCCTTATCGAGGATATGGGCAAAACATGAGGCGGAATTGAAGTCCGGCAAACAGCACCAGTCGATGCAGCCGGTTCGGCTGACCAGCGCCGCTGTTTTGCAGTTGCCGATAATGCCGTAATCCAGATTGGTCAGTACAGGGTGTGGTTTGTTCATAGATTTAAATGCAACGTTGATTTTTTGTGACTGTTAGGTTTCGGACCGTGGGCAGTGCGCCGCCATAGCGGCCAGCAGGGTGCGGAAATCGCTGACGGTATTGAGACGATAATGAGCGCGCGACGGCCCCGGGCCGATCTTGCAGGTAAAGGCGTTTTCCGGCATCACGCCGAACATATCCTCATCGGTGTAGTCGTTGCCGGCGACAAAGATAAAGGGCCATTGCTGTCGGCTGATCCAGGGCAGCACCGCCTGGCCTTTGTTCACGCCGATATGCTTGACCTCGACGATCTTGGCGCCTTCAAAGACGCCGATATTCAGGTTGGCGGTCATCCCCATCAAGGCGTCCTTGAGTTCCTGGGCGCGCAGATCGGCCAGGTCCGGCTCGCTTCTGCGGCAGTGCCAGACCAGCGAAAACGTCTTTTCTTCGATAAAGGCCCCGGGCGTACGATCCACGTAAAGCTCAAGAATCGGGCGGGTCATTTCTTTCCACTCGTTGTCGGGATTGACCTGGGCGACCCAGTCGCCTTCTGTGTCCCTTATATAGGCGCCGTGCTCGGCGATCAGGGTGATATTCAGATCACCGAACCAGTGGGTCAGCGTTTCACGGTCGCGCCCGCTGATAATGACAATGTGATTGGCCGGATCGGCCAGCAGCGTTTTGAGCGTGTCGATCAGTTCCGCATCGGGCCTGGCCTCCTGGGGCTGCTTGACAAAGCCCACCAGCGTACCGTCATAATCCAGAAACATCAGCCGCTGCGGGGCGGCCTGGTAGGTGTGGATCAGTTTCTGACGGCGTTCGCCGCGCAGGGGCGCCGGCCCGTGGACGTGCTGCTTGGTTTTGACCTCGTCGAGGGTCTGAATAAAATCGTCGGCCCAGCGGGCAACCGTATAGCGGCTCAGCCGCCGCTGCATCATCCGGTTGCGTCGAAGCCGCTCGGCCTGGGGCATTTCCAGTGCCTGGCGCAGGGCCGCGGCGATGGCCTCTTTGTCGTGGGGATTGATCACGACGGCCTCGGCCAGTTCGCTGGCAGCGCCGGCCATTTCACTGAGAATCAGAATCCCGGGGTGTTCTTTGTCCTGTTGACAGGCGACATATTCTTTGGCCACCAGGTTCATCCCGTCGCGAAGCGGGGTAATCAGGGCCACATCCGCCAGGGCATACAGCGCTGCCAGCCGGTCAAACGGCAGCGACCGATACATATACGAGATCGGTGTCCAGTTGAGGGTGCCGTATTCGCCGTTGATATGTCCGACAATCTGCTCGATTTGTTCGCGCAGTTCGTTGTAGACATCAACTTTGGTGCGTGACGGCACCGCGACCACCACCAGCGAGACTTTCTTGCGATATTCCGGGTACTGCTTCAAAAACCAGTCATACGCTTCCAGACGCTTGAGAATGCCTTTGGTGTAGTCCAGCCGATCGACGGAGATAATCAACTGCCGGCCTTCGTTGGGTTTGATTTTGTCAATCTCCCTGAGGACTTCGGGCTTGCGGCTGCTTTCGGCAAACCGCTGATAATCGATGCCCATGGGAAAGGCATCCACGCGCACCAGGCGATTGTGCACCATCAACTGGCTCAGATGCGGCTCGTAGTCCGAAATGCGGTAAACACTGCTGAGAAAGTGGCGGACGTATTCATATTCGTGAAATCCGATCAAATCGGCGCCGAGCATCCCTTCCAGCAGTTCCCGCCGCCACGGCAGCAGGCGCAGCAGCTCAAACGAGGGAAACGGAATATGCAGGAAAAATCCGATCTCGGCGTCCGGCCGCTTGGCGCGGAGCATCTCGGGCAGCAGCATCAACTGATAATCGTGCACCCAGATTCTGTCGTCGGGTTTGAGCAGCGGCAGCATATCGCGGCAGAAATGTTCGTTGACATTCCGGTAGGCCCGCCAGTACGTTTCATTAAACACCGTGTACTGGGTAAAATAGTGAAACAAAGGCCAGATCGTACGGTTGGCAAATCCGAAGTAATAGTCGCGCATCTCGGCGCTGCTCAGAAAAATCGGTTTGCAGCCGTGCTCGTCCAGTCCTTCGGTGATCTGATGCTTGTGGGTACTGCCGAGCCGGTCCGAGGCGATGCCCGGCCAGCCGAACCAGAGCCGCTCTGTGGGCTGGGCCAGTGAGCCGATACCGGTGGCCACGCCCCCGGCACTGGGCTGAAAGGTCAGCGTGTCGTCCTGTCTGGCGACACTGACCGGCAATCGGTTGGAAACGATGATTAATCTGCTCATTTGTGCACCTGTTTTATTGTCTTTTTGATGTATCTGTTATTGTATCGCAGGGCACTGAGATTGCAAGAATTTCCTCAAGACGACTCACTTGCACAAAACAATTGCGATTGAACCTTGCTTTCTTATAGCCAAAACTGTAACATTACC
This sequence comes from Phycisphaerae bacterium, assembly GCA_007121565.1. Classification (GTDB taxonomy): domain Bacteria; phylum Planctomycetota; class Phycisphaerae; order Sedimentisphaerales; family Anaerohalosphaeraceae; genus T3Sed10-213. The sequence continues at coordinate 1,127 of SKKI01000011.1, read as the reverse complement.
ATTCTCTGTTGATTCGCAAGTGGTTATGCGTGTGTTTTTATTTGACAGGAAAGGCATTAGGGGTATAATGAAAACACCCTCGTCAAGCGATGGGCGTTTTTTAAGTACTTGATTATATATAAGTTATGAGTATGTCGCATAGTGAGCGGACTAATTATGTGGAGATTGTCAATGCGGAATAAAAGCGTATTGTTGTGTGCAGTGCTGATGCTGCTTTTGGCGGGGGGGCAGGTGTTTGGTGAAAGTCTTAGAGGTAATTGGGGGTCTTTTTTGCATTATACCGCAATCGGGCGATTTGAGCTGGCCGAAGGATACGGCCGGCGGATTGTGGATCAGTCGCCGGATCCGACGGAGCTGCTGGAGTTGGCCGAGGCCAATCCGCAAGGCTATCAATTGCTGCTGCGTATGCATGCCGACAGCGACCAGTTGCGCCGCGTCAGCGGGCAGGTGCTGGATATTATCGAGCAGGGCAGGTTCATCCGGCGTACCGACCCGCGTGTGATTAACCAGGAAATCCGACGTTTGAGCACGACTATCCGGGGGCGTATCGCGGCCCAGGAACGGCTGCGCAACGCCGGGGAGTATGCGGTTCCGTTTATGCTGGCGGCGATGGCCGATGAATCGCGAAAAAATGAATTTCCCTACATTACCGAGGCGCTGCCGAAGATCGGTCGCCAGGCGATTCGCCCGCTGGTGGCCGCGCTGCAAATGAATAATGCCGCCGTCAAAGTGGAGGTCATCCGGGCGCTGGGGGCTATCGGCACGATGGAACCGCTGCCGTATCTGAAATTCATCATTGAAAACGATCCCTCCGAGTCCGCTCGTCGGCAGGCCAGAAGTGCGATGGGGCGGATTGACGCCGATGCGCTGAATGTTTCGGCGGCAAAGTTGTTTTTCCGGTTGGGCCAGGCGTATTATAATCGGCATGATATTTTGGCGCCGCCGGCGGAGTTTGATTTTGCCAACGTCTGGTTCTGGGACGACCAGCAGCAGGCATTGACTCGTGAGGAAGTCAGCAAGGATTATTTCAAGGAATTAATGGCGATGCGCTGCTGTGAATGGGCGCTGCGCGCCGATGCGGGCCTGGGCAGAGCGATCGGGCTGTGGATTGCGGCATTTTTCCGGGC
>SKKI01000008.1 GCA_007121565.1 Phycisphaerae bacterium | reverse complement strand
GATTATTAGTCAGCCTCAAAGAGGTCGCCTGCTCGGATAACAGGGATAAATCGATTTTGAGCGACGGGCGTCCTCTGGAAGGTTATACTTTCCACCCAAATCCGCATTGGGCTGATTTGGGTGGCACCTTCAAGCGGAGCTTGTGGGTGCCGGGCGGCGAACCTGCCGTCTTGTTGTTTGTGTGTTTGCCGTTCACAGGTCGTCACACCTTTCTGTCCAGCCTTCGGTAGCCGACGGCTTCGGCGATGTGCTGGGGCTGGAGGTCGGGGCAGTTTTCCAGGTCGGCGATGGTGCGGGCGACTTTGCAGATTTTGTCGTGCGCCCGGGCGCTGAGGGCAAACTCACTCATCGCGTGCTTGAGCATCTGCTCGCCGGTCTCGTTCAGTCGGCAGAAGGCCTCGACCTCCTTGTGGCTCATCGTCGCGTTGGTCATCAGCCGCTCGGTTCCGAAGCGTTCGGCCTGACGGGCGCGGGCGGCCAGGACCTGCTGGAGCAGGCTTTGGGAGCTTTGGCCGTTGCTGCGGCCGCGCAACTGGCGAAACGCCACCGGCGGCACCTCCACATGAATATCAATCCGGTCCAGCAGCGGCCCGGAGACCTTGCCCATATAGCGTTCAATCTGGCCGGGCGTGCACTTACACCGGCGGATGTGTGTGCCGTAATAGCCGCACGGGCACGGGTTCATCGCCGCGATCATAATAAAGTTCGCCGGAAAGCGCAGCGTCCCCTTGGCCCGCGAGATCGTCACCGTCCCTTCTTCCAGCGGCTGGCGGATCATCTCAAGAATATGCCGCTGAAACTCGGCGAACTCATCGAGGAACAATATGCCGTGATGGGCCAGGCTCAGCTCGCCGGGCCGGGGAAAGGACCCCCCGCCGACCAGCGACGGGCCTGATGCGGTGTGGTGCGGCGTGCGCACCGGCCGCGTGGCGACCAGGGCCTGGCCTTTATCCAGCAATCCCACCGAGGAATACACCCGCGTCGTCTCCAGCGACTCGGCCAGCGACAACGGCGGCAAAATCGTCGCCATCCGCTGGGCCAGCATCGTCTTGCCCGCCCCGGGCGGCCCGATCATCATCAGATTATGCCCGCCGCCGGCGGCGATGGTCAGGGCGCGTTTGACGCTTTCCTGCCCCTTGACATCGGAAAAATCGACCCCATAGGCCCCGGCCCGCTCAAACAGCGACGCGATATCCAGCGTCGTCGGCTCAATCTCGACCGCATCGGCCAGCAGCCCGGCCGCCTGGGCCAGCGACCCGACCGCGAAGACCTCCAGCCCCTCGACAACCGCCGCCTCGGCGGCATTGTCCAGCGGCACAATAATGCCCTTGTAGCCGTTTGCCGCGGCGGTCATCGCCATGCTCAGCACCCCGTTGACCGGACGGATGCGCCCATCCAGCGCCAATTCGCCGACAATCACATACTCGCCCAGCTTGTCGCTGACCAGCCCGCCGGCACAGGCCATAATCCCCAGCGCAATCGGCAGATCAAACGCCGGGCCGGCCTTCTTGATATCGGCCGGGGCCAGGTTAATCAGCGGCTGGACGTTGGGAAAGCTGTAGCCGGAATTGACCACCGCGCTGCGGACGCGCTCGATGCTCTCCTTGACCGCCGCATCCGGCAGGCCGACGATAATCGGCTTTTCAAATCCGCCGCGCGAGACATCCACCTCCACCTCGCACAAAATCCCGTCAATCCCCTCCAGCGTCACCGAAAACAGTCGTGCCAGCATCCACAATCTCCTTGTCACCCCCGTTGACAGCTCATATTCAAGACCAAGCCGCATTGTAACCTGCCGCCGCCTGTGTGCCAACTGTTTTTCACGATGGCAGACGGGTTGCGGTCTTGCCGGGGAGGATTTTCGCCGAACGCTTCTTGAGATTGTCGGGCGGGTTTGCTATGATACCGGCCTGATGACGGAAAAATCGACACAATCGGTAGTGATTACAATCGACGGCCCGGCCGGCGTTGGCAAAAGTACCGCCGCGCGCGGCTTGGCGCGTCGGCTGGGGGCGGCGTTTCTGGATACCGGTGCGATGTATCGAGCGGTCACGCTGGCGGCTGTAGAAAGGGGGATTGACCCGAGCGATACGGCGGCAGTTGAGTCGCTGATGGAAACGCGGCGGTTTGAGTTTTGTCCGCAGGGAGACTTGACGCGGGTTTGGATTGACGGGGCGGACAAGACCGCCGCGATTCGCGAGCCGCATCTGACCGAGCAGGTCCGCCACATCGCCGCCGCCGCGCCCCTGCGCGCGCGGCTGGTTCAAATGCAGCGCGCCTTTGCCGCCGACGCCCGGCGGGTCGTTACCGAAGGGCGCGATCAGGGCACGGTGGTCTTTCCCGATGCGGCGGTCAAGATTTTTCTGACAGCCGACCCGACCGAGCGCGCCCGCCGCCGGCACAGCGAATTGCGCGCCGCCGGCAAGGACGTTTCGCTGGATGCCGTGCTGACCGGCCAGCAGCAGCGCGACGCCGCCGACGAGAGCCGCACCGTCGGTCCGCTCAAGCCTGCCCAGGACGCCGCCATCGTCGATACGACACATCTGACCGCCGAGCAGGTCATCGATCAACTGGAATCCCTTGTTCGCGGGAGAATTCATGGCTAAGAGCGCAACCGACGTCAATCTGTTTCGCCGGATCTGGTATCGGATCAGTTGGTCTCTTTCGGTCGGAGTCGTCTCACTGCTGTACCGGGTGCGCGTCTTCGGCAAAGAAAACGTTCCCAAGGACGGGCCGCTGCTGGTGGTCTGCAATCATCAGAGCTTTTTCGACCCGATGCTGTCCCAGACATGGAACTGGCGGCCGTTTTATTTTGTCCCGCGCGACACCCTGCTGGACATCAAATTCTGGGGGCCGCTGCTGCAAACCTACTACGTCATTCCCATTCGCCGCGGCCAGGCCGATGTGGCTGCGATGAAGACAATCATCAACGTGCTCAAACAGAACAAAGCGGTGTGCCTGTATCCCGAAGGCACGCGCACCAGCGACGGACGCATCGGCCAGATCAAGCCGGGCTTTAGCCTGATGAGCCGCCGCAGCGGCGCCGCCGTACTGCCGGTGGTCATTGACGGGATGTTTGAGGCCTGGCCGCGCACGCAGAAACTGCCCAAACGCGGCCGCGTCGGGGTCATGTACGGCACACCCTTCTCGGCCGACCAGGTCAAAGCCCTCGGCGATGAGACCTTTGCCGAGGAACTGACCGCCACGCTTCGCCGGATGCAGGCGGAGCTGCGCCAACAAATGGGCCGACAGCCGCTTTCCTACGAGACCCCCTAATCAACACATCCCGCCCACCGAAACCTGTCCACAATTGAGCAAGACGAACCACGCGATCAAGGGACCATAGAAAACCCGTTCAGACGCTTTTTGAGCAGCTTGTTCACGAGCGTTGGGGTGTCAATCCTTCAGCAGCGCTCGGGCATTGGTATAAAAGAGGTGCTCCAGGAGCGATTCAGACAGATTCAGTTTTTCAACGGCCCGAATCGAGGCGGCCTGGTCGGTCCAGGGGCTGTCGGTGCCGAAAAGAATAAACTGACGCGGATGGTTTTGCAGCATCCGGCGGGCCTGCTCGGCGTCCAGGTACTCCAGCGACCAGGACGTTTCCATATAGACAGGCCGTCCGATCAGATACCGCTCGACCTGGTCCCACTGCTGCCAGCCGCCCATATGGGTCGTGATGAGCCGCAGTTGTGCAAATCGATCCAGTACGGTTGAAATCTGCCGCGGCGAGGCCTTTTCGACGCGTTCAAAAGCGATATCAAAGCCCGTGTGCAGGGTCAACATCAGGTTGTGGTCGCACATCGCCGTGTACAACGGGTCAAGGGCGGGGTCATCGACGCAGAAATCCTGATAATACGGATGCATTTTGACACCCTTGAAGCCCGCCTCCGCGATCCTGCCGATTCGCTCAACCGCCCGCGGGTCGTCCGGATGCACCGACGGCAAGGGGACAATCCGCTCGGAGGCAATCTCGCGGGACCATTTGAATATCGGCTCAAACTGTTCCGGACGTGTCGCGATGCTGCACAAAACGCTGGTTTCAATGTTATTATCGTCCATTGAGGCCAATAGCGAGGACAGGCGCCCATCCAGCCAGGCGACGACGCCCTCGGCCTCCGAGACCAACTGCCGCATCGCCCGCTCGGCCAACGCCTCCGGAAACGCATGCGTATGAAAATCGATAATCTGCTGCATGATATATTATTACCGTCCCAAAGAAAATATTACAACTTTTACCCAAATGACTCATTTGTATCTTCATCGCCGTGCGGCCTGAACAACCGGACCGCCTTAACGATACGTTCATGGCCCGAAAGATCCTTCTCTATCCTTGCATGCCCGTAATCGCCGCTGCCAGCCAGCAAATCGCTAATAGAAGCCCCCTGCCTGCAGCCGATCTCCAGCATCAGGGCCCCGTCGGGCTTGAGATATTCGGCGGCTTCGGCGATGATGCGGCGGTAGAGATCCAGCCCGTCGGCCCCGGCCAGCAGGGCCCTTTTAGGCTCGTAGTCTTTGACGTTTTTGTCCAGCGCTTCGTACTCGCTCTCGCTGACATACGGCGGGTTGGACACGATCAGATCAAAGGCCGGCCCGTCGAGGCCCTTGATCACCGGGTCGAACAGGTCGCCGGCCAGCAGCCGCACCCGCTCGGCCAGACCCAGCGACCGGATGTTACCGGCCGCGACCGACAGCGCCGCCTCACAGACATCGGTGGCCACCACCTGCGCCGCGGGCACGTTTTTGGCAATCGCCGCGGCGATGCAGCCCGAGCCGGTGCCCACATCCAGCACCGCCTGGGAGCCGGGGCGGTCCCGCAAAAACAAAATCGCCCGCTCGACCAGCTCCTCGGTCTCGGGCCGGGGGATCAGGCAGTCCGGGGTAATCTTCAGCGACAGCGAATAAAACTCGCACCGGCCCACCAGGTACGCCACCGGCTCATGCTCTCCGGCGCGTTTGACCAGGCTGTGCAGGGCATCCAACTGCGGCTTGGCCACCACGCGGTCAAACTGCGTATACAGCTCAATCCGCTCCAGCGTGAGCACCTCGCACAGCAGCAGCTCGGCGCTTAGGTGCGGGCTGTCCACCCCCTGCTTGGTCAAATACCCCGTAATCCAGTCCAAAAGCCGCTTTATCGTCCAAACATCCATTGTCGCTCCCGATATCAGTGTCATCACAGCCCCATTATAAATAACCGCCTTTGTATCTCAACAATTTTTACCCGATGGGTTGCAAAAGGTTAAATGTTCGGGTAGGGTTGAGCTTTCGAAACATAGTGTTTGGATAATGACTATGCGAATACAGCCTCGAACAGATGCGTATAAAATGAATACGGATGCGGTGTTTCCGGCCCGGACGACG
>SKKI01000189.1 GCA_007121565.1 Phycisphaerae bacterium | reverse complement strand
AGTTTCCACATCGGCGACCCGCCAAGCGAGTACGTCTGGCCGTCCAATGATCCGGTCGAGAACCTCTGCGGCCAAGTCGGCGCGCTGGCGTCCTACTATATGCTGTACTATTTCGGCCCCGGGGCGATTGTCGGCCTGTTTGGGCTGATTATGGCGTTATGTCTGCATTTATCCGGCAGGTCGATGACCCAGCCGATGTTGCGCGCCATCGGGCTGATCCTGGTCACCGCATCGGTCTCGGCCGGCTGGTATCTGCTCTGGCCCGACAGCGAGCAGGGATCGCTGATGTATCGGCTTGTGTTTGGCCGGATTTACGCCGCCGGCGATTTCCCCTGGGGCAACGGCGGTGTGCTCGGCGTGGCCGCCGGGACCTTCCTGCCGGTCCATTTGGCCCCATTGGGTACGTGGATTGTCCTGTTGTGCAGTTTTATCGTGGGCGCTATGCTCGCGGCCGATACGGTGGTTTTGACCCTGGCCCGCTGGTTCGGACTGGGCGTGTTGAAGTTTTTCGGGCTGGCCGGCCCGGCCCTTTCGGTCGCCAAAGAACAGTCACAGGCCCTGGGCGACATCTGGGCACGGCTCAGCGAAAAGCAAAAGCAAAAAGACCAGCAGCCCCAGTCGTTTTCCGAAGTGGTGCGTCAATATCGCGAAAAAATCGGCATGGCGGAGACATCGCCTGTGGCCGAGAAAGAACCCGCGTCGCCTCCGTCTGCCGGGGCGGCCCCTGCGCCGCCGGCCGCGGCCGAAAAAGACGGCCCCAAACGAAAATCCGCCGCCAAGGCTGCCAAGACCGCAAAGACCGCGCCGCCCAAAGCCAAGCCCGCCTCTGTGCCGCCCAAAAGTTATGAGGACTACCAGCTTCCCGGGCTGGATTTGCTCAAGGAGCCGGAAACCGGCTTTTCGATCGTCCAAGAGCGGATGGTCGAAGAAAAGGCCAAGGCGCTCGAGTCGCTGCTGGAAGAGTTCGGCGTCAATGCCCAGGTGGTCAACGCCGAGCCCGGCCCGGCCATCACGATGTACGAGCTGGAGCTGGCCGCCGGCGTGAAGGTCAGCCAGATCTCCACGCTGGCCAATGACATGGCCCGTGCGCTGAGCTCCAGTTCCGGCTCGGTGCGCGTCGTCGCGCCGCTGGCCGGCAAGCACACCATCGGCATCGAGGTGCCCAACAGCGAGCGGGAAACGGTGCGGCTCAAAGAATTGATCCTGCGCGGCGGCCCGGCCGCGGAAAAAATGCATATCCCTCTGTTTCTGGGCAAAAGCGCCTCCGGCGAGGTACTCGTTTCCGATATGGCGGCCATGCCCCACCTGTTGATCGCCGGCACCACCGGCTCGGGCAAAAGCGTCTGCATCAACAGCATTATCATCAGCATTCTGCTGACCCGCCGTCCCGATGAGGTCAAGATGATTCTCATCGACCCGAAGATGGTGGAAATGGCGGTCTTTGAGTCGATTCCCCACCTGATGTGCCCGACCATCACCGAAATGAATCGCGCCGAGCAGATTTTGCAGTGGGCTACCGAAAAGATGGACGAGCGCTATGAGCTGCTGGCCGAGGCCAAGGTGCGAAACATCGCCTCCTACAACCTCCTGACCCAGGACGAACTGATCGAGCGATTCAGTCCCGCCACGCCCGAAGAAGAGGCCAAAATCCCCAAAAAACTGCCGCATATCGTCATCGTCATCGACGAGCTGGCCGATTTGATGATGACCAGTGCCAAGGAGATTGAGTCCTACATCGTCCGCATCGCCCAGAAAAGCCGCGCCGTCGGCATCCACCTGGTCCTGGCTACCCAGCGCCCGCAGGCGACGGTCGTCACCGGCCTGATCAAATCGAATATGCCCTCGCGGATCGCGTTTCGCGTGGCCGCCCGTATGGACAGCCGCATCATTCTCGATCAGAACGGCGCTGAGACATTGCTCGGCCAGGGCGATATGCTGTTTCTCAAGCCCGGCACCAGTGAGCTGGTACGCTCGCAGGGCGCCTTCCTCGAAGACGATGAAATCCGCGGCATCGTCAAGTTTCTCAAGGACATCGCCCAGCCCCAGTTCCACCCCGAACTGATGCAGCTTAACACCGTTGACCTGGGCGGCGCGCAGAAAGACGATATGTTTGATGATGCCGTGCGGGTGGTAATGGAAAGCCGCCGCGGCAGCGTCTCACTCTTGCAGCGGCGTCTGAGCATCGGCTATGCCCGCGCCAGCCGCATTATTGAAATGATGGCTGCCGCCGGCGTGCTCGGCGAATACAAGGGAAGCCAGGCCCGCGAGGTGTTGATGACCGCCGAGGAATATGAAAACCTGCGAAAGAATATGATCGCTGACGAGGTGGCCGGTTATGCCGACCTGACCGACGAACGGGCTGAGGAGTCCGAGGATATCGACGACGATACCGACACACCCCAGGACGACCGGGACGAAGAACAATACGAGTCATCCTATGAAGAAGAAGATGATGATGATGCACAATCGCCCCGGCAGCAGCAGGATTAGGCGGACTGCGACGGGCCGGCCTTAGACGTTCAGCGCCGTGTGCTGTTCAATGATCGCGCTGAGCTTGCTGCGTTCAATGGGTTTTGACAGATACCCGTCACAGCCGGACTCAAGACATTTTTCCGCATCCCCCACCATTGCATTTGCGGTGACCGCGATAATCGGCGTCGTGCATCCCTGTTTGCGAAGCTGCCGCGTGGCGTCATAACCGTTGACATTGGGCATCTGCATATCCATCAAGATCAAATCAAACCTCTGGCCGCCAGCCGCCTGAATTGCCTCTTGCCCGTCCTGGGCAAGCACCACCCGATGCCCCATTTTCTCAAGCAGGATACCAATCAGTTTCTGGTTGGATACATTATCTTCTGCAACAAGGATTCTGCAGCTCATCGTATTTCCTTTCGTATTTCAAGTCACGAATTCTCATAAATGCCCGACGGTTCCAGCAGAGTCGGTGCGGCTGTTTGACCATCAGATGGTTTGACAATCTGAGCACATATCGACGTTTTGCCCCTTCGACTTAGGAAAAAACCGATAGGACGCTGAAAAGACGAATAATCCAGGCGCGAGAGTCCGATAAATCGCCGAAGCAGCCATAAAAACACAGCCGAACGGTTCACCATTCGGCTGTATGCAAAAGCTCTCCCCTCTGCATTCGTTTTTCTGCCGTCTCGCCGAAATCCAGCAAAGCGCAAGACCGACGATGCCCGTATGGCAGTTATTGTCTTGATTTTCGCCGCCGCAAAAGGATGGCCGTGCCCAATCCCAGCAGCAGAGCCGTTGCCGGCTCGGGAATCTGATCCCCCGGCACCGGGATATCGTTATTCTCGTCACCCTCGCCCTCGCCGGGCACGGGAAACTTGACGTCGTCGTCGTCGAACGGATCGTCTATCGGCGGGGCGATGAAATTGACCACCTGACCGCCGCGACCTGCTCCGGCGCTGACACCACCGGCGCCGGTAATCGGATACGGCGAAGCTCGCAGGCCGCCGCCGGCACCCTGTCCGGATTGACTCATGCCCAGCCCGCCGCCTTGCAGTAACTCATCCTCAAAGGATTCCCGTCCAAACACCGCAACGACCATTTTAGGAGAATCGACACTGATTGTCACCTCTGTTGCCGTTGGCGAGGAGACATCGCCGAGCCAGTATAAAAACTGATAGCCCGGGCGCGGCACCGCCGACAGCGTCACCGCCTGGCCGACAGTGACTTTGTGGACCCCTGCACCCGGCGTAACCGCTCCGGCATCGGCCGGGCTCTGCTGAATCAGCAGCGTATACCCCAACGGATCACCGTCAACCGCATACGCGATACCTGCTGTTGCGATCAACAGCGACGCAACCATTGTTCTTGACAACGTCATAAGCATTCTGCTCATCGTCGTTCCCCCCATTAAAATGGAACTCGGATTGGTTTAAAACGCTTTAAACTACGTTTATTCTCTGTTAGCTGCGCCTGCGAAACGCCAGCAGCGACCCGCCCAGCAACAGCGCCAGCGTCGCCGGCTCCGGAATTTCCGGCACAGGAACTTCCGGATCCGCAGAAGGCGTAAACTCATAGCCGCCGACAATCGGCGCCCCATCACTGCCCAGCAGCAACAGCACAGAATTTTCACCCTCTACCAGAAGCCCATCTTCAAACTCAAAAAAGGCCTTGGTCCGGGTCAAGTTAAAGCCAAATCTTTCCACCGCCACACCACCGTACACATCATCCGTACCGATGTCATCATTCGACTGAATGGCACTGGACGGAATCCCTGTCAAAGCGAAATAATCCAGAAACGTGGTAGCGGTTTCGGAGAATATCTGATAGGCATACACATATTGACGATCACCCGGCGAGGAAAAGCCCAGATCGCCAACCGCCTGCGTATCATAGACCGCAAACTCAATGCGGCCTATCACGAACTGTCCATCACCCAGATTAACGCCAAAGTTTGCCCTGTTGCCCCAGTCGTCCAGATACCCGTCCGGAAGATAGGTCAACCCAGCTTGTGCGGATGGAACCGCCAATACCAAAGCTGCCAACAATAAAAACGTTGCTGAAGTCTTCATAAACATCTTCCCTCTCTTTTCAGAAAGTCAATGCGTTAATGTGTTATACAGCCGTCTTTTCGGCTGCATAACACACACGCGGTTGGGTTGTTATTTTAACGAGAACGTCGTTTTACAAAAGTTGTCAGGCCCACACCGATGCCCAGCAGCATCACCGTCGCCGGCTCCGGAATCGGGACAAATGTAGAGCCACTAAAGGTCTGTGCGCCGGAGGCGGCTTGTCCCGTGTCGCCTATCGGTTCATAGGAACTGAAGAAAAAGACCAGCGGAGAAAAGTCGCCTGCATCCACAATCGGACAAAAATGCGCTGTAAAGTAACCGTTTGACAAGTTAACAGTCGCTCCAATTCCCGAACCGGTACCGATAATCACATCCGCTATTACCGGGATAGACAACGAATCAATATCTACATTCGTGTCAGGTGTAACTTGATACGTGTACACAAAATCATCGCCGAATTCATAAACACGGCTTAGAACCCATACATCATCGTCCCAATTGAAGGTGTTATCAAAACCATCAATTGGATCTCCCGGCCACACAAGCATCGCCATTGCCGGCGATGCCAGAAACAGCGCAGCTAAACTAACGAACAACATCATCTTCAACTTCATCATTAATCTCCCTGCCAAAAAACGTATCATTGACAATGTTCACGGCGACGGAACATACACAGCATCCGCCACAGCACAGAGTTACACCCTGCGCCTTTCCATCATCACAACCCCATTGGAACTGCAGAACTGTCTCGGCTTTGAATCGATACCGCTGAGTTCAAAACCGAATGTGCAAGATCATACTCCCCTGCACACAGGCGTTATGCGGACCTTTGATCCACATCTTCTCATCGCCT
>SKKI01000134.1 GCA_007121565.1 Phycisphaerae bacterium | reverse complement strand
TTGAATGCGGTGCACTTTGGTCGGTGAGCCGTCGCGGCCGCACCACTGCAAGTCGGCGCCGAGATAATCCAGGTCCCACTGGCAAATCAGCAGCCCCCTGCTGTCCAGTGCTTCGCAGACGGCATCGACATCGACCGACGGGTCGTCTTTGGCTTGTGCTTCAATCTCGGCGCGACATTTGGCGTCCTTGTATTTCATCAGGCGAAGCGCCCGCGGCACCCGCGGCTCATTGGCCGTATCGACTACCGTCAACAGCGCTGGCAGGGCCGTCTTGACTTCCTGCCAGCCGTTGCCCATGTTCCGGCGGACGACCAGCGTTGCGCCGTCAAGGGCGAGAATCTGCTCCACATAGGTCACCTGCGGCAGGCCGAGTTTTTCCGCCGTTTGTGGACCGACCTGGGCCGTATCACCGTCAATGGCCTGCCGGCCGCACAGCACAATATCCGGGTTGAGCTTCCGCAAGCCGCAGCTCAGGATATAACTGGTCGCCAGTGTGTCGCTGGCCGCACACCCCCGGTCGGTAATCAGCACCGCCCGATCGGCGCCGCGATACAGCCCCTCGCGCAGAATGCCGGCCGCACTGGGCAGACCCATCGTCATCACCGTGACCGACCCGCCATGGGTGTCTTTGATATCCAGCGCCAACTCGAGCGCATTTAAATCTTCCGGGTTGAAAATCGCCGGCAGCGCCGCGCGATTGACCGTCCCGTCTTCATTCATAGCCTGACCGGTAATCCGTTTGGTATCCGGCACTTGTTTGACCAATACAACACAATGGTATCCCACGAAAAAGCCTCCACGATGAGAGTATTCATACAGTCCGTTCGTATAAAGCCCCGTAGTGTAATCCGATTTGTCGGCAAGTCAACCAAAAAACAATGCTACTTGAAAAAGTCAAAAAGGATCTAATTTGTGCAATAAAAGCCGCCGCCTTGAATCCAACTGCTCGGCGCTGAATCTGTCATTTTGGCATACACGCAATCGTCCAAATTTTCTGTAAGTGCATTATAAACAGAACTTTATCGATTTTTTAATCGACGGCACAGGGTTTGCGTATCTTTAAGTATCGGTGCGCACGGACATACTTGTAGAACCGAAACTTTGAAAGGAAACCGATAACCATGCGTTTTGATAAATTTACGTTGAAAGCACAAGAAGCGATTGCCACCAGCCAACAGCTTGCGATGAGCCGCTCCAATACGGTGGTCTCGCCGCTGCACCTGCTGGCTGCGCTGCTGCAGGAGGACGAGGGCATGACCGCCCTGCTGCTGAAAACCATCGGCTCCAAGCCGGAGCGCATCCGGCACATCACCGAAAGCGAGCTGGACCGGCTGCCGACCGGACAGGTCACCGGCCAGATGATCATGCCGGACAATGCCTTCAGCCAGATCCTGCTGGACGCCCAAAACCGGGCCGACAAGATGGGCGATGAATACCTCAGCGTCGAGCATCTGCTGCTGTCGCTGGCCGACATCCCCAGCCCGGCCAAAGAGGTGCTCAGCGTCAATTCCATCACCCCGGCCCAGGTCGAAAAGGCCATCACGCAAATCCGCGGCGATACCAAGGTCACCGACGAAAGCCCCGAAGCCAAATACCAGGCACTGGAGCGCTACGGCATCGACCTGATCGAGATGGCCCGCAAAAACAAGCTCGACCCGGTCATCGGACGCGACGATGAAATCCGCCGCTGTATGCAGATTCTCAATCGGCGAACCAAAAACAACCCCGTCCTGATCGGCGAGCCCGGCGTGGGCAAAACCGCGATCGTCGAGGGGCTGGCCCAGCGCATTGTCGCCGGCGATGTGCCTCTGGGCCTCAAAGACAAGCGCATCATCGCGCTGGATATGGGCGCCTTGATCGCAGGCACAAAATTCCGCGGCGAGTTTGAGGATCGTTTCAAGGCGTTGTTGAAGGAAGTCGTCAGCGCCGAAGGGGGCATCATCCTGTTCATTGACGAGCTGCACACCATTGTCGGCGCAGGCAAAACCGAGGGTTCGGTCGATGCCGGAAACCTGCTCAAGCCCTCACTGGCGCGCGGCGAGTTGCGGTGTATCGGCGCTACGACCGTCGATGAGTACCGCAAATACATCGAAAAAGACGCCGCGCTGGAACGCCGCTTTCAGCCGCTGATGGTCGATCCGCCGAGCATCGAGGAGACCATCGCCATCCTGCGGGGCCTGAAGGACCGTTACGACACCCATCACGGCGTGCGGATTACCGATGCGGCCCTGGTGGCGGCGGCAACGCTGTCGAGCCGCTATATCGCCGACCGCTTCTTGCCGGACAAGGCCATCGACCTGATCGACGAGGCGGCCTCCAAGCTCCGCATCGAAAACGACTCGATGCCGGCCGAGCTGGACACCCTGCGGCGTGAGATTATGCGGCTGGAAATCGAACGCCAGGCCCTGAAAAAAGAAAGCGATCCGGCCAGTCAAAAGCAGCTTGAAAAATGCGAAAAACAGCTTGCCGACCTCAAAGAGCGCGACACAGAGTTCACCGCACGCTGGGAGGCCGACAAAGTTTCCATCACACGGGTCAAAGACCTCAAATCACAGATTTCCGCCACGCAAGCCCAATTCGAACAGGCCCAGCGCAGCGGCGACCTTGAGCAGGCGGCCCGGCTGAAATACGAAACACTGATCGACCTGCAAAAACAGCTCGACGAGGCCGAAGAAGCGCTGGCCAAAGCCGACGGCGGCACGCTTGTCCACAATGAAGTCACCGAGGAGCATATTGCCCAGGTCGTCAGCAAGTGGACCGGCATTCCGATTGCGCGGCTGATGTCCGGCCAGCGCGAGCGGCTGCTTCAGATGGAACAGGAAATCGGCACGCGCGTGATCGGTCAGAACGAAGCGGTAACGGCAGTCTGTGACGCTGTCCGGCGAAATCGCGCCGGGCTGGGCGATCCCCATCGTCCGATCGGCGTCTTTTTGTTTCTCGGCCCCACCGGCGTGGGCAAAACCGAACTGGCCAAGGCCCTGGCCGAGTTTATGTTTCACGATCCAAACAGTATGGTGCGGATCGATATGAGCGAGTTTATGGAACAGCACTCGGTCGCGCGGCTGATCGGCGCTCCGCCCGGCTATATCGGCTATGAAGAAGGCGGCCGGCTTACCGAGGCCGTGCGCCGAAAACCCTATTCGGTCATCCTGCTCGACGAAATCGAAAAAGCGCATCGGGATGTCTTTAACATCCTGCTGCAGGTCTTTGACGATGGGCGGCTAACCGACGGCAAAGGACGAACCGTCGATTTCAAAAACACCGTCATCATTATGACCAGCAACTTCGCCAGCCAGCAGATTCAGGAACTGTCCACCGACCAGGGCGCCGACTGGGAGATCGAAGCCCACGTCAAGGATGCGCTGCGAAACTATTTCAAACCGGAATTTCTCAACCGCATCGACGAGACGATCATCTTCCACCTGCTCAATCGCGACCACCTGAAAAAGATCGTCGATGTCCAGTTGCGGTATCTGGTCGAGCGGCTCAAAGACCGCCACCTGAACGTCATCATCACCGATGAGGCCAAACAGCAATTGATGGACGAAGGCTACGACCCCAGCTACGGCGCCCGTCCGCTGAAGCGCGTCATCCAGCAGCGGCTGGAAAATGCCCTGGCCACCGAACTGCTGGCCGGCAAGTTTACCGAAGGCGATACCATCAAAATCGACGCCGACCAACAGGCTTTTCGATTTGAAAAGATATGACTTTTCGTGTAAGCTGAAGGCTTGACAGCCATTTGTTTCAGAAGAAATTAGGGATTGATGACCGAGACAGTCGAAGCCATGGGGGCCGCGCTTGCCGGCCGCATCACCGGCGATGTGCGGGTGGATGTGTTCAACCGCATTGCCTACAGCACCGACGCTGGCATTTACCGGATACTGCCGCAGTGTGTGGTCATGCCGCGCAGCGAGGCGGACATCGTCGCGACAGTGCAGTACGCGGCCCAAAACGGCATTCCGATAGCCCCGCGCGGCGCCGGCAGCGGCGTAGCCGGCGAATCGCTGACCGGCGGCATCGTCCTGGACGTGCGGCAGTATATGACGCAGATATTGGAAACCGCCGAGGATGGGGCTTGGGTGCGGGTTCAGCCGGGTGTGGTGCTCGATGACCTGAACCGGCATCTGGCCAAATGGGGCCGCAAGATCGGCCCGGACCCGTCCAGCGGCAACCGGGCGGTCACCGGTGGCATCGTGGCCAACAATGCCACCGGCGCTCATTCCCTGCAATACGGTTTTATCAGCGAGCATGTAGAGACCCTGCGCACGGTGCTGGCCGACGGGACGGTGTGCAGCTTTGGCAGCGACATGCGGCCGGACGAGTGCCCCGAACCGCACACGCGGCGGATGGTCCAAGGCTGCCTGGAACTGCTGGGGCCCAATCAGCGCTTAATCGAACAGTCACAACCGGCAACGAAACGCAATCGCTGCGCGTACACCCTCAATGGAGTGATTTGCCAAGACGCGGTGAACATGGCCCGCCTGCTGACCGGCTCGGAGGGTACGCTGGGGATCTTTACCGAGATCACCCTGCGCACGGTTCCGCTGGCCGCGGCCCAGGGTCTGGTGCAGTTTGAATTCGCGACATTTGAGAAGATGGCCCAGGCGGTGCCGATTATCGTCGAATGCGGCGCCGATGCCTGCGAATTGATGGACAGGACCCTGGCGACAATGGCCCGCGACGCCCTGCCGCAGTATCGCGATATACTGCCGGCCGACTGCGCGGCGACGCTGCTGGTGGAACACTGCGGCCCCGATCTTGACACCGTGCGGCAGAAAATTGAGGCCACGACCCAAGCGGTCGCGGCGCTGTCCTCACGAGCGATGACGGTACTTGACGCCCGGCGGCAGGCAACGCTCTGGAAGTCGCGCAAGGACGCTGTGCCGCTGCTCAATCGCGGCTGCGGCGATGCGCACCCGCTGGCGTTTGTCGAGGATGTCTCGGTCGATCATCGGCGGCTGGATGCGTACATCGCAGGACTTGAGCAGATCGGCCGCAGATACAATTTTCCGATGGCCTTTTACGGCCATGCCGGCGACGGCGAGCTGCATATCCGCCCATATCTGGACGTGCGAAAAAGCGAGGACTTGGCGGCCATGCGCAACATCGCCGAGGACGTCTTCACATTGGCCTGGTCGCTGGGCGGCTCGATCAGCGGCGAACACGGCGACGGCCTGCTGCGGGCGGCCTATGTCCGGCGGCAGTACGGCGATGCCTATTACGAGCTGTTGAAGCGCGTCAAGCAACTGTTTGACCCGCACGGCATCCTGAACCCCGGCAAAATCATCAGCGACGACGCGGAGGTAATGACCCAACATCTGCGCGTCGATGCCCTTGCCGCCGCGACGCCGTTTGAACCGGAGCTGCATCGCGAGCCGGAGGCGTTTCGCCTGGAAGTT
>SKKI01000295.1 GCA_007121565.1 Phycisphaerae bacterium | reverse complement strand
TGCTCCAGCTCGTTGACAATCGCCTCACGCTTGTCCGGATTTTCAAGCTGCAGCTCCATCAACAGCTCATCGCGGCGCATCTGCACGCGGAGATCCTCTTTCATCGCCTCGGCAAGCGGCGGATTAAATCGCTCGGCGCGCATCATCGGGTCATACCGCCCGCGCAGCTCGTCCATCCGTTCGGCCGTAAGCGGCAAGTCGGCCTTGAGGTCTTTGGCCTGCTTCGGAAAATTCTTCTCCAGCCAGTCGATCAACTCGGCCTGTTTTTGCCGCAGCGCCGCATCCGGTTCGGCGGGCGGTTCCGTCGGTGTGGGCTCCACGGCCGGGGCGGGCTCATCGGGGGGCTGAATACGCTGGAAAAAGCGATTGGCCATTTCCTCGCGAATCTCCCAGCGAAACTGCTGCGGCCGTGTGATGCGACTCCTTTCAAGTTCGGCGGCCCTGGCGGGGTTGGTCTGGGACAACCGTTCGAGAAACCGATCAATCTGCGATTCGGTCAACACAATCGCATCGAACGGGTGGATCAGCGCATCCTGCCAGATATCCGTTTCCGATGGCGCGTCATTGGCGCTCGCTTCGGCGGCCGTACAGGCAGAACCGACCAGCCATACTCCCGCCATAAAAAGACAAACCAGTTGATACGATGGCGTTTTCATAACCTCTGTTATCCCTTCCAGAATTCCGTCAGATCAATCTTAAAGTCTTCCTGACTGGCGGTCTCGCCGTTAATCACAGGTTTGTCAGGAAGCGTATTGTCCATAATACCCAGCCGTTTAATCCACGTGGCAATATCATCCAGCTCGGTTTTGATAGCCGTAAAGTCTTGATCCTCGACGTACGGCACATCCTCCCAGAGATTCAGCGTTACACCGGGCAGTTCATGCAGATCGACAGGGCGCATCTCGGGCTGCTCAACCGGCGGGGGCTGGACCTCCTGGACAAGCGGCAGGCTCTCGACCGGTTTTTGCGGCCTTTGCCCCAGGCCGACAAACAGCAACACCATCGCCGCAGCGCCGGCAGCGGCCAGGCCTGCCCAGCCGATCGCCTGTCTGCGGCGATGACGACGCAAACGATACTGCCGCAAACGCCTGCGAATTCGATCGGCCGCCTCGGGGCACATCTCGGGCGAGTCAAATGTATCAAGCATGGCATCGCCGCGACGGATTTCCCGGGCCATCGTTTCGGCCTCAGCATCATCGACAAACCGCCTTATCAGTTCGTCCAAATTTTCAATTTTTTTACTCATAGGACACATCTTCCATTAAAACACGTAATCGTTTCAGCCCGCGGTGAACCTTTGAGAGCAACGTCCCGATCGGTTCATTGCGCATCTGGGCCAGCTCCCGGAAACTGACCTTGCTGTAATACCGAAGCATTATCAGTTCCGCTGTCTCTTTATCGAGTTTTTCAAGCGCCCACTGAAGCCTGTCAGAAACCGCTTCCTGACGCGGATCGACAACAGCCTCTTCCTGCCGCTTGCGCTCCTGGTCGGCCACCTCATCGAGCAGGCGCTTATACCTATATTTGCGACGCAAATGGTCCCGAAACAGGTTCGACGCAACCGTAAAAAGCCAATTATCAAACGAACCGCCGTCAAAGGTGTCGATCTTTTCAACCAGCTTAACAAACAGTTCACTGACGAACTCTTCACTTTGTTCCCCATTGCCGCACAGCCGATAAAAATACCCATAGCATCGGCCCGCATAGCGATCGACCAGTTCGTCAAAGGCACTGTCATCACGGCTGCATAACCGCTCAATAAATGTCGAGGGTTGTTGTTCGGCCATTACACAGGTTATCTCAGAAGGATAGACGGTTTGAACTCAAGCATTATTGCGTTGCAACAGGAAACTTCCCACATCCCCTATAAAAGCTCGCCCGATTCCGGCGAATCCGGATCCTCCGGGCCGTCCTCGTCCTCCAGGTCATCCATAAACTTCCAACTATCTGCATCCTCTATGTCATCTAACTCACGCTGGACATACTTATACAGCTTGTCCTGCATGGGCTCCATTTTTTGCTGGAACATCCGCATACTTTGAAAGCCCGACACCATCATATCCAGCCGAAGAAGCTGCCACTTTTGCAAGCATTCCGGCTCCTTAATATTAACAAATGGGTCGCACCGAAACGTCCGTCGCCCATCCGGCGACACCGAATAAAATTCGCATTCTGCGCATTGAATCATTTTTCTGTCTCCCGAAACGAAATAAAAAACCTCGGACTTGCAATTTCCCAAGCCGCCTCTATAATAACAGCAATGTACCTAAAACGAAACTGATTTTTGATACCAGATGCAGGAGATGTGCATGGCAAAACCCAGACGCAGACGGAAAATCGGCAGCAAAAAACGACGCGCCCGCTGGAAAGTCCGCCATAAGGTTACTTAAGGGACAATTCCGGGCAGTTTCAGGGGTGTTTCGATACGTCTTAACTGCCGATAAATGTATTTTCAATGCAGAATAAGGCCATACCATAGCTTTATTTTGCATTTTATTTTTAACCGGACCTGACACATGCGTCATTACACCCTTCGTTTTATGCCTGATGATCGGGTGATTCAAATTCACGAAGGCGCCACACTGCTCGAGGCGGCCGGGCAGGCGGGTATTATCCTGACCACCCCCTGCGGCGGGATGGGCCGCTGCGGCAAGTGTCGGGTGAAGCTTTCGCGCGGCGGCAAAGAACTCTGGGCCTGCAGGACGACCGTCCAAAGCGATCTTGAAGTCTGGGTGCCGGAAAAAAGCCGCTTTCTGCGTCAGCAGATCTTACAGCACGGCATCGGACGCCATTTCCCGCTGGACCCGCCCGTGCGGAAAGTCTTTGTCCCCGGACGATGGCGGGGAATCGATGTGTTCTGCCAGACGTTGACCGACCGCGAGGAGGTTTGCCTGCATCTGGACGGGCCGACTGAGATGAGCGTGATCAACTTCGCGGAAGAACCGACAAACAGCAGCGCTTGTCGGAAGGGAATGACCGCTGTACTGTTTGCGATCTCGTCCGAGCCGCACACACAGGACAGCCCAAAACCGTGCTTTCGCCTGGACGCCGTTGAACCCGGCGACACAAGCAAAAAAGTATTCGGCGCGGCGGTGGATATCGGCACGACAACCGTTGTTGTGAATCTGATGGATTTAACCGCCGGAACAATCGTGGCCACCTCAGCCGGAGCCAACCCGCAGGCCCTCTGCGGCGCCGATGTCATCAGCCGCATTCAATATGCCGCCGAACCGTCCAACGGCAGCGAATTGCAGCACAGCATTATCCAATGCCTGAACATACTCATCGAACAGGCGGCCCAGACAGCGGATATCCCGCGAGAGTCTATTTATGAAATCCTCGCCGTCGGCAATACCACAATGAACCACCTGCTGCTGAATTTGCCGGTTGCTCAGTTGGGACAGGCCCCCTACCGTGCTTACTCTCTGCTGGCAAGCCGCAAAAACGCCCGCGACTTGGGCCTGCACATTGCCCCGGCAGGACAGCTTTACACCGTTGAGAACATCGCCGGATTCGTCGGCTCCGACACCGTCGCGGCGGCCCTGGCCTGCGGTATGGACCTTTCCGACGGCCCCCCTGTCCTGCTGGTGGATATCGGCACCAACGGTGAGCTGGTGCTCAGGATCGGCCAGACGCTCTGGGCCGCAAGCTGCGCCGCAGGCCCGGCACTGGAAGGCGCCGGCATCCTGTTCGGCTCATCGGCCCAGGACGGCGCGATCCAGCGCGTGCTGCTCGACAATAACAACGACATCGATATCGATGTCATCGGCGGCAATGAGGCCCGTTCTATATGCGGCAGCGGACTGATCGACGCCGTGGCAATCCTGCTGGAATTGGGAATTGTTGACGAAACGGGACGATTTGCCGAGCCGTCGATGATCTTGCCGACCGTTGCCAAAACCCTCACCGAGCGGCTTGTCGCGCATGAGGGCCAGCCGGCCTTTCGCCTGTCTGCAAGCCAGTGCCCAAACCCGGTCGTTCTGACCCAGAAAGATCTCCGGCAGTTCCAGCTTGCCAAGGCCGCCATTCGTGCGGGCATCCGGCTCTTGTGCCAACAGGCCGACCTGCCGGAAGAGCAACTCGACCAGATACGGCTGGCCGGGGCCTTCGGCAATTACATCCGTCGGGAAAGTGCGGTGCGGGCGGGTCTGCTGCCGCCTATCCCGGTTGATCGCATCCGGTTTGTGGGCAATGCCGCCGGGGCGGGCGCAGCGATGACCCTGACCAGCCGACACGCCCGCGAGTTGGCCACCGGCCTGGCCCAACACATCGAATATGTGGAAATTGCCCACCAAACCCAGTTCCAGGAAACCTTCAGCGAGTGCCTGCTGTTTCCGGAAAACCGATAAAACCTTCCGTATTAGTTCACTTCGAAACGCTCTGCCCGGCTCAGTGGGCTTGAAGATCGCTATAGGTTCAACATGCGTCCCATAACGAACCGCATTTTCACCGCATTATTGTGTTTTGTCGATTATTCGCTTATAATGTGTGGATGATTTGTGTTTCGGGGGCTTGGTTGTGCCGATATAAGCTCAAAATGTCCTTATTTCTCTGCGAAAGGGTCAGTTATGAATTCACATCATCAACGATTGACAGTCGTGCTGGCGGCCGCTGGATTGGCGTGTCTCTTTGGCGCAACGGCCGCGGCTGAGCAGGTGCGGTGGTTCGGCCCGGCCGGGTCGCGCATCAAGGCGGTCCGCGGGCTCGACAGCGATCTTCAACTGCAGCAGATAATGCCGGCGGGCGAACCGCTTGCCGAGCCGGCCGATCATGTCATTCATTCGCCGCCGCTGGACGGGTTTGTGCCGTGGATGGTGCTGACCGCTACCGGCCAGCGAAAAGATTCAAATTTCTATGAATTCGATGCGGTCGTCGAGCCGACTGTGCGCGGCAGCTTTCCGCCCGGCGTCAATCCGCAGCATGATTTTATGATCGGCATCTTCGACACCGGCGCCAGCGCTCATGTGCTCGGATACCAAAACGCCGTCACGGCCGGATTGCATAATTCCGACTATTTAACCTCAAACTCAATACCCATCAGCGGAGTCACCGGATCGGTCGATGTGAGGGTCAGCCAGCCCCTGGGGCTGTTTATGCAGGGGCTCGATGTGCTGGACCCCAACAGCCCGAGCGACCCTGAGGCCGTCCTGCCCACGACTGCGGGTATGAAAGGCCAGAGCAACGTCTCAGTGCTGGTCGGTGAGTATCCCGGCAACTATCCGGATATTTACACCGCCATCGGCTCGCCGATGAGCGCCTATTATACGACACACATCGAAACCGCCGAGCCGATAACGGCGGTTCGCCATAGCATCTCCTATACCGCTCCGCGCCTGACCTTCTATGACAAAGGCGATCCGGCTGCGCCGAGCTATCCGAACAGGTTGCCGCTGGAACTCAGGCCACTGGGTGCTGTTAGTGTTCAATACAT
>SKKI01000176.1 GCA_007121565.1 Phycisphaerae bacterium | reverse complement strand
TCCGCCGGACGTTGGACATCTTCGTTGTCGGATAAATCATGAACTCTCAGCGTTAGATTGGAGCAGGCGTTTTTTCCGGCTTCAGCGGCTTTGAGTTTCTCAAGAGCCGCCTTGGAATCATCGCAAAATGCCTCATCATAATATATAGTCACCTCGTACGGATCGACCGCCCAGTTTTCCAGCGCATACTGAAAAACCGGAATTGGACAGGCTGCTGCCGAGGCGACAAAGCCTGTCAAAGCTGCTACAACCCCTATCTTGATAATAAAAGTCTTATATTGGCTATCTACCTTATCGCAACTCATTGTGTTCACTTTCTGCTAAAAAAACAGTTAACTGTACCGTCATGTCGGATGAATTACGGTGAGGCCGCAACGTGGCGGGCAGCCAGTTCTATACCGTTGATAATCGGCTCATGGTCGCTGCGGTCCGTTTTGCGCAGTTCAATATTCAAAGCACCTTCGGCGGTCTCGACCGTAAACTGCTGCACTGTCGCCCGGAACGGCCGGCCGGTTTTGGCGACAATATCAAAATCGCTGAGTACCTCAGTACCGTTTATCAATACATCAAACGTGCGCCGGCCGGCTGAAATATCCTGGTCAAGCTCAGCAAAATGCAACCGAATAGTGTAGTGTGTCTCCAGCAGCTCGTCAATCACAATCGGCCCATTGACTTGGCGAAATGAGGCGGCCACCCAGTCGATACTGCCCCCGCTGTCCTGAATGGCCGACGGATGGCGTCGATGTGTGCCGTCCCGGTCATACCAGACCACCCCTGAACCGCTGACGCGCCGGCCGGGGGCGCCGAAATTGATACCGTGACGCTGCGGATCTGGTAAAGCAGCATCGTGTCGCGTCCAGAACTCGATATTGGAATCATCCGGCATATGAATCAAGGCCGTCGAGGTTTGCAGACCGTAGCTGCATGTGCAGGAGCGGGTATAGTCCAGCATGTTCAGCACGCCGTCGGCGGCGATCATATTAGCCGTACAGCCCGACCGTACGCCGCTGAGTGTGCCGGTGCCGGTATCATGAGCCAGGTCGTAAAAGCCGGCGTAGCCGGTGCGATAGAAAAGCAGATGTTCGCTGGCATTGAGCGTATTACAGCCGTAATCCCGTCGATAGGTCCACTCGCTGCGGTGGTCGGTGTGCTGCCGGCGGCGCAGCCACGGCTGGCCTGTGACAATCGAGCGGGCTGTGCCGGGCCGGCCGGGAATCAGCATCTCGCCGTGAACCGTCGCCGGCAATGTAAATCGACCGCCTTGCCAAATTATCTCGCCGTTGCCGCCGCGGCGGGCGGTAATTTGGCGGGGTTCGTCGTCCAGCCGCCGCCGCAGATCCTGGCTGCCGCCTTCGATCAGAATATCGTGCTCGTTGCTATACAGCAGAAATGTGCCAAATACCTCGCTGTCGGCCTGCCAACGCGTTTGGCCGCTTTTCAGTTCCAAGGCATAAATGACCGAGTCCTCCTGCGGCTGCTGCCCGCGGCGAGCGAGGTAGTTAAGCGCATTTTCGGACAGTCCATCAATCACAAAAAGGGTATTGCCGGCACTGACAATAGCTTGGTGACGAAATCCGATCTCAGCTTCGCGCTGCCATAAGACCGTGCCGTCAAATCGATCCATCACCACCAGACGCTTGCTGGAAGTGCCGCTGTAACTGTCGGTCCAGCCCAAATCCTGATCTTCAAAGATATGCGGCTCGTGCGTGGTAACCAGGAAATCGCCCTGCACACTGATATGCCCCCAGTCTGGCGCATTTTCGTCATCGTATAGCTCCTGCACCGATGTGCCCGGCAGGGAAAATTCACCAAGCGTTTGGCCCGTAGCCGGATCAAGACGATAAATCCGACCGTCGTAGCGCAGATAAACGCTGTCCGGCAGCGTGACAAAGGGGCTGCCAATATACGTGGCCCCGGGGATATTGGTCATATACACCCCTCTGCCCTGACTCCATCGCTGTTCCAGTTGCATATTTGTAAAAGGATGACCAATGCCCGGAAACTGCCGCTGCCAGAGCTGGCGGCCTGTATAGACACACCGAGCTGCAATCGTTTCGACCCCAAGAAAGAGTTGCCGTCCGCCGGCCACCTGGGGCCGCGGGCCGCCGGAATGACGCGGCAGAATATTGTGATTGTTTGGCCCGCCGTACCACAGCACACCCAGCGGCAGACGCACGCGCTGATCGCCAGACATCAGGGTATTGGCAGCGTCATGATATTGATGGGTCCACTGCCCGGCGCCGGTGAGTGGGCCGCCCCGCCGCGCAAAAAGATGCGTGCCTCGACGCAAATGGAATACACGTTTCACTGCACGCGCCTCGGCATCCACCTGATCGACCGCCGCCTCAGATGCAGCGGCTTGCAATGATCTTGCCTGCCGCCATGAGGCCCCCAGCCAGGCGATGCCGCCATACGGTCGAAGCCGGTTGAGAATTGGTTCAACAACGGACACCTCTGCAGCAATGCCCGCCGCTGCGGCATCCTCGCTGACAATCAGACTAAAGAGGTACGGCTGAACGGAAAATGTCGCCGGCTCTGCCTGGATCACCGCCGCGCGCCGGCCGTACATACCGGCGCCGACCAGTTCGTCACGCAGCGCCCGCACCGCTCGGGCATCCTTTTCGACCACGGTAACGTGCAACTCGCTTTGCACAAGCAGCTCGCGCAGCAGATCGCCGGACCCGCCGCCCAGCATCAGCGCATAGCCTTCGGACTCGCCAAGCGCATCAAGCAGTTGTTCGGCGATCTGATTCCATTTATCATCTTGGGCCCTCAAAGGTCTGGGCGTATAACGATGCAGCGTTGGCTCCACTTCTTCAGGCCCGAAACAATAAATTGTGCCGCCGGTGGTTGTTACCAGCAGCCGGTCATATGCGGCCAGCTTATAGAAGACCTCTCCGCCGATCTGATCGGAAAGCGTTTCGACACGCTCGGCCAGCATTGAATTACGTTCAATACCCATTCCGTCGGCACTGACCCCATAGCCTCCGCCACCCTTGTGTCCGTCGCGCGGATTGATGCGAACCACCTGCCCGGTGCGGCGATCGAAGCAGCCGGCCGGCCCCCGGCCGCCGGATACGACCAATTCTTCGCCGGCCGCAGCAATATACCCCTGCGGAGCCAGCCCCCCAAAACCATACGCCCCGCCATGCGGAAGCGGAGCGACGTCCGAACTGGTCGTGTCGTTAACCCACACCAGGTCACCGCTTTCGGCGTCAAGGGCGTAGATAAAGATTCCGTGCAGCGGCCAGATACCGGCGGTAAAATACACCGTGCCGTCTTTGACGACGGGGCCGCCGCGCGCAGGCCAGAAATTGATAATTCGCTCATTGCCCAGCAAGCGGTGATCCGATGGCCCGCCGCGAAACGTCCAGAGCAACTCTCCGCTTTGCGCCTGCACGCAGTACAGATACCCGTCATCAGAGGTAAAATAGAGCCTGCCGCCGTACGCCGCCGGCGCCAGACGCACGGGCCCATCGGTGTAAAAACGCCATTTTTCCGCGCCGTCTTCAATGCTGTATGCCGTTACGCTGTCGGTAACATTGGACGGGACAAATACCAACTCATCCATCACCACCGGCGAATAGGACACATCAAAATCCAGCTTGCCGTGATCGTCCCACTGATGCGGCCAGGCGCGTCGGGGGTTGGGCAACTGACGTATCCATTGGAGGTGCAGTTGTTCGGATAATTGATGCGGCGCATTTGCACTGCGGGCGGCGTCATACCGCCACATCGGCCAGTCCGGCTTATCGATGCGCACGCTGCCGGACCCGTCTCTTTTGGCCAGAAACTTGCTGTGCGCAATTTGAAATTCGTTAAATCGCAGTGCCATTCCCGTAAAAGGGTCGCCGGAAACGCTGGACGCAAAAGCACTGCTGCCGGCCGCTATCAAGAGCATCAGAATTCCGAAACCAACGCCAAATTGTTGCAAAACACGAAACCGTCCACACACTCGCAATTCTTGAATCCGTCGCATCAGCGTTACATATCCCCTATACAAAAACATTCACATTTGCGTCCTGAAAACGGATATACAATAGAATATAATGATTTTCTATTGCATTCATCATAGCAAAAATAGAAAGTGATTCAAAGAAATTCCCAAAAAACCTATTTAGTAATAATGCTTTTTTATCCAGATTTATTGCAAAAAAACCATAAACTTTTTAAAAAATGGATCAACTCCCAAAAAAATGAAAATCGGTGTTGCCAAATGACGGCCTTTATGCTAAATAGCCCATGACCCGTGCTATTTTTGGCCTGACGTTTAGATCACGTTGAAACACCAGGATAATGGAGACTATCGATGGATCAAGGTTCGCCTCTGGAACACCCCCCCCAGACACACGCTTGGCATGCGCTTGAAATTGAAGAGGTATTATCCGAGCTTAACGTCATCAGCAGAGAGGGCCTAAGCCACGAGGACGTCAAAGATCGCCTTAAGCGCTACGGGCACAATGAGCTGCCCGCGGAAGAAAAGCCGATATTCATTATTCGGTTTTTCAAGCATTTTCAAAATATTCTGATTTACATCTTGCTGGTGGCCGCGGTCATGGCCGCCGTGTTGGGCGAGTGGATTGATATGGGCGTGATTTTGGCGGTGGTTGTCATCAACGCAACCATTGGGTTCATTCAGGAGGGTAAAGCCGAACGCGCCATGGAAACCATCCGGGGCATGCTGTCAACAAAAGCGACGGTGGTGCGGGACGGCAAACGACGGCAGATTGAAGCCGATAAGCTCGTTCCGGGCGACATTGTCATCCTCGGCTCCGGCGACCGGGTGCCGGCCGATATCCGGATTATCGAGGTGGAAAGTGGCGAAGTGGACGAATCGGTTCTGACCGGTGAATCCAACCCCGTGGCCAAACACCCCGATCCGGTTGCCGCGGACGAAACGCTCGGCGATCGAAAATGCATGGCCTATTCCAGCTCCATCGTCACCAGCGGGCGCATCCGCGGCGTGGTGGTAGAGACCGGCGGGCGGGCCGAAATCGGCCGTATCAGCGAGATGGTTTCCAATGTTGTCCAACTCAAAACCCCCCTGTTGCGCAAAATTGACAAATTCGGCCATATCCTGTCAATCGTCATCGTCTCTATCAGCGTGTCGATCTTTGTCTTCGGCTATTTTTTCCGCGGCTTGCCGCCGGTGGAGTTGTTTATGGCGGTGGTGGGTATTGCCGTTGCTGCCATTCCGGAAGGTCTGCCGGCGATTATGACCGTTACGCTGGCACTGGGTGTTCAGCGGATGGCCAGGCGAAACGCGATCGTGCGAAAGCTGCCGGCGGCCGAAACGCTTGGGTCGGTAACCGTCATCTGCTCGGACAAAACGGGGACGCTGACCCGAAATGAAATGACCGTTACCCAAATCGCACTGGCCGACAAACGTATCGCCGTATCCGGTATCGGCTATACGCCGGAAGGGTCGTTTTC
>SKKI01000197.1 GCA_007121565.1 Phycisphaerae bacterium | reverse complement strand
GTACGCTCCCGATACGCTGCAGGTCGGCGATCTGCCGATCTTCATCGCCGGCGACGCCAACGACAAAGACCCCATCCTGCACGAGGCCTGGGACGACGGGCGGGTGGCCGGGTACAATGCCGTGCGCGACGAGCCGGCCTGCTTCAAACGCCGCACGCCTTTGAAGGTAACGTTTACACATCCGAATATCGTTCTGGTCGGGCAACAGTACAAGCAATTGAAGGAAGCGGAGATCCTCATCGGACAGTGCGACTTCAGCAGTCAGGGGCGGGCGGTGATCTGCGATGAAAACGTCGGCCTGCTTCGCGTTTACGCCAAGCCGAAAGACGGGCGGCTGCTGGGCGCCGAGATGGCCACCCCGGCCGGCGAGCACCTCGGACATCTCTTGGCCTGGGCGATTGCCCAAAAGCTGACGGTCTTTGATGTGCTGCGGATGCCGTTTTATCATCCGGTCATCGAAGAAGGTCTGCGGGCGGCCCTGCAGGACGCAGCCCGACAGGTTGCCGAGCAGCCGCATTTTCCGGAGATGGCCTTCTGCGATGAAACGCCCTTGACGCCGTTGTCCTGAGGCAAAAGGGCGAAAGGTAACTGTGTGGAAACCGGCTGCGCCGAGGGCGATTTTTATACCCCTCATGCGATACGAACACAAAAAAGAGGTTGCGGTTATCGGGCAAAGATTGCACCCTACGGTTATAAATCCAGTTTTTCCCGCAGGAAATTTTTCACCTGGTCCAGCGGGATGCGGGACTGGGCCATACTGTCGCGGTCGCGGACGGTGACGGTGTTGTCTTCTTTGGTCTGGCCGTCGATGGTCAGGCAAAACGGCGTGCCGGCCTCATCTTGGCGGCGGTAACGGCGACCGACGGCGCCCTTTTCGTCATAGAAACAGTTGAAATGTCCCTTCAGGCCGTTATACAGATTCATCGCGATCTCCGGCAGGCCGTCCTTTTTGACCAGCGGAAATACCGCCGCCTTGATCGGGGCCAGGTGCGGGTGAAAGCGCAGGACATTGCGCATCTCGCCCTTGACCTCTTCCTCGTCATAGGCATCGACCAGAAACGCCAGCGTACTGCGATCGACGCCGGCCGAGGGCTCGATGACATACGGCACATAGCGATCCCGCGTCTGCTCCTCGAAATACGCCAGCGGCCCCTTGATGTAATTGTCGTCCTCGTCCTTGAGCGCGATTTTGCTCAGGTCGCCTTTCTGCTCGAACCAGTCGTTCATCGTGCGCATCCCGCGCTGATGCTGGCGGAGGTCGTAATCGGTGCGGTTGGCGATGCCTTCCAGTTCCTGCCAGTCGCCCGAGCCGAAGGGGAATTTGTACTCCACATCCACGCACGCCTTGGCATAGTGGGCCAGCTCATCGGGGTCGTGGTCGCGAAAGCGCAGGTTGTCTTTGCGAATACCCAGATTCAGGTACCAGTCGAAGCGCTGCTGTTTCCAGTGCGCGTACCAGTCTTCGTCGGTGCCGGGCTTGCAGAAAAACTCCAGCTCGGCCTGCTCAAACTCGCGCGTGCGGAAGATGAACGCCTTGGTGGTGACCTCGTTGCGGAAGGATTTGCCGATCTGGGCGATGCCGAAGGGCACCTTGACCCGCGCCGAATCCAGCACGTTGCGAAAGTTCACGAAAATGCCCTGCGCCGTTTCCGGCCGCAAAAACAGCGTCATTGTATCGTCCACGTTGGCGCCCATCTGCGTCTCGAACATCAGCCGAAACGCCATCGGCTTTGAAAACTGGCCCACCGCCCCGCAGGCCGGGCATTTCTTGCCGGACAGGTCGTGCTGCTGACCGGCGGCAATGTCGATATCGATATGTTCGGTGTGCTCCTGGGCACCGGTTTGCTCGCCGTCGGCCAGGTGGTCGACCCGCGTGCGGGTATTGCACTTTTTGCACAGTGTCACCAGGTCGGCGAACTTGTCGGCGTGTCCGGAGGCCTTCCAGACCATCGGATGCATCAGAATTGAGCAGTCCAGCCCCAGCACATCGTCGCGCATCTGCACGACCGCCTTCCACCAGGCGTTGCGGACGTTGCGCTTCAGTTCCACGCCCAGCGGCCCGTAATCGTAACAGGACGCCAGCCCGCCGTAAATGTCGCTCGATTGATAGATAAACCCCCGCCGCTTGCACAGCGACACGATATCGTCCAGCCGGGTCAATTTTGCCATAACTGCTTTCCAAATTAAAGGTTAGATGATATGCTCGGCGTCTGCGGGATGACTACGCTGCTTTGCCTGGCAGGCGCCGGGCTGATCAAAAGGCCAAAAACAGGATCACCACCAGTAAAACGCCGACCAGTGCGGCCAGGATGATCAGGGCAACGCGGTATTTGGCGACGGTTTCTTCGGGATACAGTCGAGCACCGCCTTCGCTCTGATAATCGTCGATCGGCGTGCCGTCCTCCAGCTCGCGCAGGGCATCGAAATCGAATTTCTGCCGCGCGTACAACGGCGGCCTTCCGTCGCGGACCGCTTTCAGGTCGCCAAGCACCTCGTCCATCGAACTGTATCGTTCGTTGCGGTCCTTGGCCATCATCACCTCGATCACCTCTGAGATGCCCGTAGACAGCGCGGTGTTGATATGGTCGGGCGGGGTAAACGGTTCTTTGAGGTGCTTGCGCATCACTTCCGAGGGGTTGGCGGCTTCAAAGGGAACTCGGCCGGTAACCATATGAAAAAGCGTGCCGCCCAGTGAATAGATATCCGCTCGCCCGTCCACGTCCACTTCGCCGCGAATCTGCTCGGGCGCAATATAATAAGGCGTCCCGAAGGCTTTGCCTTTCTCGTGTTTGGCCGCCTTGATGTCGGAGGTTTCGCGGGCAAGCCCCATATCGGCCAGCTTAACGATGCCCTCCTTATTGATCATAATATTCTTGGGCTTGACATCACGGTGAATCAGGCCCTGGCCGTGGGCGTGGGCGAGGGCTTTTGCGACCTGGATAATGACATCGACGGCTTCTTTCTCGTCAAAAATTTTGCCCTTGGCCAAATCATCGTAAAGCGTTTTGCCCTCGACGTACTCCATCACAAAATAATACAAGCCGCCGACTTCGCCGACATCAAACGCCTGCACGATGTTGTTGTGATTCATCTTGGCCGCCAGCCGCCCTTCTTTATAGAACCGCTCGACATAGTCGGATTTCTGGACAAACTTTTTGGGCAGCACTTTGATGGCGACGGTACGGTCCAGGGAAAGCTGCTTGGCCTTATAGACAACCGCCATCGCGCCGGAGCCGAGTTTGCCGAGTACTTTGTAGCCGGGAATCTGGCCGGCGGTGGCGCGGCTTTCATTGATGTTGTCCCTGAGCCGTCTGAGTTGATTGGGGGTCAGGTAATTCTTCTCAAGGAGAACCTGCTCCAGCGAGGTCGGGCTTTGCCCGGCCTGCTTTTTGACCGCTTCCTGGCAGCGTTGGATTTCCTCTTCGGTGCAGAGGCGCTGGTCGACAGCCATCCGCCCGATGATCGTATCAAAACTGGTTGTATCGCTTTTATTCAATGTCGATGTCTTGTGCCTTTATTGCCGATGCTCCAACGAGCAGCGTTGCCTGAAAAAGGAGTTTCACAGACTCATTTTACCATAACACGCATCTGGACCGATTATCGACAAAAAACGCCCCGTGTCAAAATAAAATCTTCGAATATCGGCACAAAGATGACATTTTGAGGCATAGGCGGTGCGTGGCTCATAGCCCGCGGCAACTGCGCTATCAAGCAGACCGCTTGGCCCGCGGGCATAAAGCCTGCCCCAAAAGTCCGATAAGTGCGGATCGAAGCTTTTCCAGAGCCCATCCAGGCCGGCCTCGGCCAGGTTACCGACCGTCATGCCGCTGCACTGGCCGCTGAAGACATTGCCGTAAGGGTCGATGTGCACGCCTTTTGCGCCGAGTATGGCTCGCCGGCAGTGCCGCCCGGCCAGCTCCTGCGGCGGTATTGTGGCACACAGCGGGCCGAGTCTCTGTGCGGCACGCCCCGTGAACCGGCCGCCGTGCTCATTCATTTCCGCCCGCATGGCGTCAAGCCGCCCGGCCTCATCCATCGCAACTGCCTCGAGCGGATTATCGAGCCGGTGCTGCCAGCGGACCAGCACGCCGTCGGGGCCGAACTGCTCGCCGGCCAGCCGAACCAGCAGCCGGACCTTCTCAACAGGGACAAATTCAGCATGAAAGAGGTCCCAGCTTATCTTGAGCCGCCGCACACCGGCGGCGTTCAGTGCCCGCAGACGGCGGCGCACGCTTGTTTCATCGGCAACCCAGCCGCCATTGGTTTCGACAAAATCGACGCCGCCCAGGGTGCGGCGCTGCGCCTGCTCGCAGATTTCCAGCAGCCGGTCAAAATACAAAAACGGCTCGCCGCCGGTCAGATGCACCCGGGCACTGTCCCCGGCCAGCCGCCTCAGCGCCGCCCAGGCGTCCATGGCCGTCTCAACCGGCAGCAGCCCCCCGGCCTGCGGCCCGCAGTAATAATAGCAAAACGCACAGGCCGCGTTGCACCGGTAGGTCAGCATCAGCCCGGCATACCGCCAGAGCTTCAACTTGGGCGCACTGCGCACCTGGCGGGCGTTGAACACATTGTCTGAGAGTTTCATCATCCGATCATTCTTATCTCTTATGACCCGCATTAATGACATCCTGAAGGGACCGCTCGTCCCGCAATATCGCCTGAAAAGTTTCAAAAAGCAAGCCCCTCAATAATTCTTAATTCTTAATTCTTAATTTTTAATTCATTCCTGACAGGCCAGCACCCCGAAGGCGTCCCAATAAATTAATCGTCTCCACAAGCTCCCCTCCTGCCAAGACAGGGGTGAGCCGCACCCGTCAGGCGGCATCATCTTAATCCAGATAATGCGCCGAGTCATAAGCGATGCCGTGTTTTTCCAGGAACACTTTCAGTTCCTCGGCAAAGCTGACCGTTCGATGGTGCTCCGGCTGATTTTGAATGTAGCGCTGGACGCTTTCAGCCGATGATTCGCTCACCGTAAAACTGGAAAACCCGGTTTGCCATTGAAACCCGTAAGGCAAGGCAAAGCGTTCTTTGATCCAGCGCGAAGAGTTCGCTTTGATCTTGCCTACACACTGTGAGACGGAAAGAGACGGTTTGATTTTGACAAGCAGGTGAATGTGGTCAACGACACTATTGAGCTCTATGGTCGCACAGTCCAGGTTGCCAACGATCCCGCAGAGATAACGATGAAGCTCTTGACGGTAAACATCTGCGATTAAACCACAGCGGTCTTTCGTGCTGAAGATAATATGGTAAAGATTGTTCGAATACGTATGGCCCATTGTTTGCATTCCTTTTATTCGCCGACATTCAATCTCTAAACCCGCGCAGCAGACAGTCTATCCACAGCCTGCGCAGCAGGCGTCATCTTGTAGCCTCGGCCGTAAGGCCGTGGATTAAAGACTCGCCCCACCCCCACCCCCTCTCCCCCAGCCCGCTGCGCGGGCTGGGGG
>SKKI01000277.1 GCA_007121565.1 Phycisphaerae bacterium | reverse complement strand
TGATGAACGGACGCCGGTTCATCCGCCCGCTGCTGGATGTTCGACGGGCGGATATAGAGGCCTATCTGCGGGATCAGGGCCGGCCCTGGCGTGAAGATGCCAGTAATGTCTCAGCCGCCTTTACACGCAATCGTATTCGCCATCGACTGCTGCCGGCGCTGCAGCGACAGACTCCCGATACAGCAGATCGGCTGATTAAACTGGCTGCGGCCTGCCGCGAAGCGCAGCATCGCATCGAAAACGCGGCCGATACCGTCGGGCCAATTCAAGAAACCAAAGACCGTCTTGTATATGCCCGACAAGAGGTGATGTCCCGTTCGCCGTGGGTGCAGGCTGAAGTGTTCGCCCGGGCGGTTCAGAGGCTCGGCGGCGGACTTCGGGACCTCAGCAGTCGGCATTACAAGACGCTGATGGCTCAGCTTTCCGGGCAACGCCGGGCAAAGACGCTCTGGCCGGGCACGCTCACCGTGGCCGTGGACGCCGGCCGTGTTATCTTCACAAAGCCTCGCGCTGAGCCGGCGCCACTGCCGAGCGAACCGGTGCGGGTTGACATCGGCAAAACGGCTTATTTCGGGCCGTATGCGATCTGTGTTCGCACAGTGGATAGGCCAAACGGAGCATCGGAAGATTTTCTGCGGCACAAACCGCCGCTGAGCGAACGACTAGATGCAGGGTGTATTGAAGGGCCGTTGATGGTTCGAGCTGCCGAGCCGGGAGAGCGGTTTTGCCCGATCGGGCTGGGGGCGGACAAAAAGGTCGCCCGGTTCCTGCTGGATTCTAAAATCGAAAAATCGCTGCGCAAACGTGTTTTTGTATTGATTGACTCACAAAAAATTCTCTACCTGGCTCCGCTGCGGCTCGATGAGCGGGCAAAAATCACCCCCCAAACAAGGAAAATCCTCGAAATAAGCATTGCCTATCCGTATTAATAGGCATATTTGCATTTTTGTAACCTCTTTTTAGATAAGGTTTTAGCGATTGTCCTGCCGGATGTCAATCGATCAAAATCGGCCGGCAGCCGGCTGTCGGTGTCAGATAAGTTTGGCGAATTTTGTCCAAAAAATCTTGACAACCCCCTTACCAGTCTCTACAGTACGCACTTTGTGTTTCCGTCTGTGAGCGGAGAAAGTATGCAGTAAGCAAATATTAATGTTTTTTTGAAAGGGAGTTTCCAATGGCAACCAAAGTTGCAATTAATGGATTTGGCCGTATCGGCCGCGCGGTAACCCGCCTGATTATGGATCGCAAAGATATGGAAGTGGTGGCGATCAACGATCTGGCCGATAACAAGAGTCTGGCGCACCTGTTCAAGTATGACACCGTCTATGGCCCCTGGAAGGGCACGGTTGAGGCCAAGGCTGACAGCATCGTCATCAACGGCACAGAAGTCAAGGCCTTGGGCGAGCGCAGCCCGGCCGATCTGCCCTGGAAGGACTTGGGCGTCGATGTGGTGATAGAATCGACCGGTATCTTTCGCGAAGAAAGCTCGGCCAAGGGCGGATACGGCGATCACATCAAGGCCGGTGCCAAAAAGGTCATCCTGACCGTTCCTGCCAAGGACGATATCCAGGCGACCGTCGTGCTGGGTGTCAACGATGACACGATCACCAAAGACACGCAGTTCATCTCGAACGCAAGCTGCACCACCAACTGCCTGGCGCCACTGACCAAGGCGCTCAACGATGCTTTCGGCGTGGAAAAAGGTTTGATGGTAACCGTGCACGGCTACACCAACGACCAGAACGTCTGTGACCAGATTCACAAAGATCTGCGTCGTGCCCGTGCGGCGGCCCAGAACATCATCCCCACCACGACCGGCGCCGCCAAGGCCGTCGGCAAGGTCATCCCCGAACTGAGCGGTAAACTGGACGGCTACGCGCTGCGTGTGCCGGTGATTACCGGAAGCTGCGTGGACCTGGTCGTTGACCTGAAAAAAGAAGTGACCGCAGAAGAGGTCAACGCCGCGGTCAAAAAGGCCGCTGACGGCCCGCTTAAGGGCATTCTGGGCTACTGCGACGAGCCGATCGTCAGCAGCGACATCATCGGCGATGAGCGCTCGAGCATCTTCGATTCGCTGTGCACGATGGCCCAGGGCAAGACCGTCAAGGTCGTCAGTTGGTACGACAACGAGTGGGGCTACTCCTGCCGGACGGTCGATCTCGTTGCCAAAGTCGCCAATATGTAAGACAAGCCGTTTCTCGCCCATAGGGGCGCGTTGAATGTGACACTCCTGAAAAGCCCGCGCCGCGCCTGGCCGCGGGCTTTTCGTACTTTGAGAATAGTGATAAAATGTCTTTGTAATAAAAGGATTGTGTGAAAGGATTACTATAATGGATAAAAAAACGGTTGCAGATATTAAGGTAGACGGCAAGAAAGTGCTGATGCGGGTGGACTTTAATGTTCCGCTCGATGACAGGCAGAACATCACCAATGACAATCGAATCGTTCAGGCGCTGCCGACGATTAAGCACGTCCTGGCCCAGGGCGGCTCGCTGATCCTGATGAGCCACCTGGGACGGCCCAAAGGCGCGCCGGATCCGACGTTTTCCCTGGCGCCGGTAGCCAAACGGCTGGGCGAGCTGCTCGGCAAGGATGTCATTTTTGCCGCCGACTGCATCGGCCCAGAGGTCAAGGCCAAAGCCGCCGCCCTCAAGCCCGGCGATGTGATGCTGCTGGAAAACGTGCGCTTTCACAAAGAAGAGACCATCAAGGACAAGGCCGCCAAGGAAGATGCTCAACTGCGTCAGGCCAAGGATGACTTTGCAAAGCAGCTTGCCGAGCTGGCTGATGTGTATGTCGATGACGCCTTCGGCACGGCCCACCGCGACAACGCCTCGATGTATACCGTGCCGGTGATGATGGAAGGCAAGGATCGCGTGATCGGTTTTCTTATTGAAAAAGAGCTCAAGTACCTCGGCGACACTCTCGAAGACCCCCAGCGTCCGTTCGTGGCGATCCTCGGCGGGGCCAAGGTCTCTGATAAGATCGGCGTCATTGAGAACCTGCTTGGCAAGGTCGACAGCATTCTCATCGGCGGGGCGATGGCCTATACCTTCTTCAAGGCCCAGGGCAAACAGGTCGGCGACAGCCTGTGCGAGACGGATTTCATCGACAAAGCCAACGACCTGCTCAAGCAGGCCAAAGACACCGGCTGCGCTATTGTGCTGCCCTCCGATACGGCCGTGGCCAAAGAATTCAAGGCCGGTGCCGAGAACAAAGTCGTCTCCGGTGATATCGACGACGGCTGGCAGGGCATGGATATCGGCCCGGCAACGCGGGAGACGTTTGCTGAAAAGCTCAAAAACGCCAAGACCATTGTCTGGAACGGCCCGATGGGCGTTTTCGAAATGGCCCCGTTTGACGCCGGCACCAAGGCCGTGGCGCTGGCGGTGGCCGAGGCGACCGACAACGGCGCCCGCAGCATTATCGGCGGCGGCGACAGTGCCAGCGCGATTGCGATATTGGAATTGCAGGATCGCGTCAGCCACATCTCCACCGGCGGCGGGGCCAGCCTGGAATTTCTCGAAGGCAAAAAATTCAAATGCCTCGAGATTCTCGACACCAAATAAAGGTGTAATTTTGAATTACATTAAGAAATAAGAGCAACGAATAATGACGCAACGCAGACTGCCGAAAGCCGGGACGTTTCAGATCGCACCGTCGGTGCTCAGCGCCGACTTTGCTGTGTTGGCCTCGGAGATCGCCGAGGTGACCGACTCGGGGATTGAGATCATCCACCTGGATGTGATGGATGGGCATTTTGTCCCGAATCTGACCTTCGGCCCGCCGGTGGTCAAGTGGATTCGCAAACACACCGACGCCGTGCTGGATACGCATTTAATGATCACCGACCCAGATAAATATGCCGAGCGATTTGCCGAGGCCGGAAGCGATCACATTACGTTTCACATCGAGACCGTGGCGGATCCGAAGGCGTTTGTCAAGTATCTGCGCGACTTGGGCGTTACTGTCGGGGTGACGTTGAACCCCGACACACCCGTCGAGGCTGTCGAGGCGGTCGCGCCGCTGTGCGATATGGTGCTGGTGATGACGGTCAATCCGGGCTTCGGCGGCCAGTCCTTTATGGATGACGCGGCGCAAAAGTGTATTCGCCTGCGGCAGATCGTCGGCCAGGCGGTGCGCATTGAAGTCGACGGCGGCATCGACCCGACGACCGTCGGCACGGTCAAACGCTACGGCGCCGATACCTTCGTGGCCGGCAATGCCATCTTCGGCAAACCCGACCGCGCCGCGGCCATCGCCGCGTTACGAGAAGCGATTGAGAATGGATGATACTGAGAAAATCCGAAGCACGAAGCACGAAATCCGAAACAATATCAAAAATTTAATGACAAAAATTCAAAACAAATTGTTTGAAGCATTCGCTGTTTTGTCATTTAAATTTGTTTCGAATTTCGAGATCCGGATTTCGCATTTATTCAAGAAATGATTGCTATGGCAAAAAATAAAAAAGCAGGCTGGGACGGATTTTCACTCAAGCCCCGCAAGGAGCTGCCCGAGGGGCTGTGGATGTCGTGTCCGGCCTGCCGGAACATGCTGTACCGCAAAACCGTCGATCAGAACCTGGGCGTGTGCCCCGAGTGCAAACATCACTTCCGCATTGACGGCCCGACCCGCGTCGGCCAGCTTGTCGATGAGGGGGCCTTTGAGGAACTGGCCCAGGACCTGGCCAGCAGCGACCCGCTGTCGTTTGTCTGGGGCCAGCAGCAGTACAAAAACCGCATCAAGGCCGACCCCGAGGCCAACCGCGCCCACGAGGCGGCACTGGTCGGCAAGGCCTTTATCCGCGGTCGCGGGGTGGTCCTGGCGGCAATGGATTTTTCGTTTCTCGGCGGCTCGATGGGCATGGTCGTCGGCGAGAAGTTCTGTCGCGGCGTGGAGCGCGCTCTCGAAGAGAATGTGCCGCTGGTGGTCGTCAGTTGCTCCGGCGGCGCGCGGATGCACGAGGGCGTCGTCGCGCTGCAGCAGATGGCCAAAACCAGCGCGGCCCTGGCCCGTCTGGACGAGGCCGGCGGATTGTATATCTCCATCCTGACCGACCCGACCACCGGCGGCGTGGCGGCCAGCTTCTCGATGCTGGGCGATGTCATCATGGCAGAACCCGGCGCCCTGATCGGCTTTACCGGCCCGCGCGTCATCCAGCAGACCATCAAGATCGAACTGCCCGAAGGCTTTCAGCGCGCCGAATTCCTTGTCGAACACGGCTTCGTCGATATGATCGTCCACCGCAAAGACCTCCGCAGCGAAATCGGCCGCCTGATCGACTACTGCGGAAAATAAGCAATAGGAACCAATGAAGATGTCTTACTTTCGCGACAATATTGAGCAGATGGCCGCCTACGCGCCGGGGTTTCAGCCGAAACTGACCGAGGTCATCAAGCTGAACACCAACGAAAATCCGTATCCGCCCTCGCCGCGGGTATTGGAGGCCATCGGGCAGATCACCGCCG
>SKKI01000233.1 GCA_007121565.1 Phycisphaerae bacterium | reverse complement strand
TGATCCAAAAGGATCGGGCTACGCACCCAACATTCCAATACCCATTCATAACTCAATTCGCTTTAAATCAACTTCTTCTATTACAGTCTGTAAAACTGCTCCCACCCCTTGCGCGGCGGCGGGCCCCACAGCAGGGCATTGCCGCCATAATCGTTGGTAATCTGGTTGCTTTTCGGATCGAAGATCAGCGTTTTGCCGGTGTACTGCGCAATTTTACCCAGACAGCACATCTGGGTCAGCGGGCCGGCAACCGCCAGGGGCGATCGCGGCTGCTCCTGACCTTTGACGGCGAGGATGAAATTGTCGTAGTGATCAGACTGCCCCAGTTCAAAACGCGGCAGATCCGGCTGTATCTGAACCCGTTTGCTTTCGGGAATGATGCGCAGCGTCTCGTGGTGCGTACCGCCGTAAAACGTCATGTCTTTGGAGAAAATGAGCTTGCCGCTTTGCCGCAACGTGCGTCCCTCAAGCTCCGGCGGTGTGTCCGGCTGGTTATCGGTTCCGTCGTACCAAAACACCTCCACCGGCGGCTTATCGCCGCGCGCCGGAAAGTCAAATCGAAGCGTCGAGGCCTGCGGAAAGATGTAATTATTGTGCCCGTCCAGCCGCACCGGCTCGATTTTCGTCGGCATACCCAGCTCAAGAAAGCGGTGGGCCGTATCCAGGATATGTGCTGCCCAATCCCCTATCGCCCCGTTGCCGTAATGAAACCAACTGCGCCAGTTGCCGGGGTGATATCGGCGGCTGAACGGCTTGACACCCAGTGCGGCGTGCCAAAGGTCCCAGTCCAGCGTCTCGGGAATCGGTTCGCCCTGCGGATAGCCGTCAATGGTCCAGCCGTGCCAGCGCCGCGAGCTGTTCATAAACGCAACCACCTTGGTCACGTCTTTGATGACCCCCGCCTCGACCCAAGCCTTGAACTGGTGATAGTTGGCCCCGGAATGGCCCTGGTTGCCCATTTGCGCAACGACGTTGTACTTTTTCTCCGCGGCCATCAGAAGCTGGCATTCGTAAAAGGTATTGGCCAGCGGCTTTTCAACATAAATATGCTTGCCCAGCGCCATCGCCATCATCGCAATCGGGAAATGGGAATGGTCCGGCGTGCCGATGGTCACCGCGTCAATCCGGTTGGCCATTTTATCGAACATCCGCCGGAAATCCGTAAACCGGCGGGCATCGGGAAAGCGTTCCAGTGTCTCGGCGGTCATTTCACTGCCCATATCGACATCACAAACCGCCACCACATTGACCAGATCCGAGGCGCCGATCCGCCGGGCGATGCGGCCGCCCATATTGCCGATGCCCACGCAGGCCAGATTGATTTTCTCATTGGCAGATACGCCGGACGTCTGTGCAAGCAACCGGCCCGCGGCCGTTGGCAAACTCGCCGCCACAAGTGCTCCTCTCAGGAACGTACGTCGTTTAATCGATGAAGAACTCTTTAGAGAGCTCCTGTCAATAAGCATTCTCAATACCTCAACATAACAATTCTCACAAATTACCAATCGCTTCGTTTTACGACATCTGACTCGTCTTGTGTATTTCCGGTAATCCAGGTATTCTGGAAATATCTCATGGTGAATGACAATTTCAGGGTTTATAGGTGTTGAATCTCGGTTAATCTATAGTTTTTCATTCGACATTCTCCATTATTTTAATAAGACTAACCAAACGCCCTGAATATTTCAATATTATTTTATTTTAAATCAAAAAATTCAGCCAGTCATCACAAAGCGGCTGACCACGGCGAAAAAGATCATCAGTCCGGAAATATCGACCACCGTTGTCAGGGCGGGGCTGGCGACCACGGCCGGGTCGAGTTTGAAGGCTTGGGCGATCAGCGGCAGCAGAGCGCCGATCAACGTTGAGGTCAGTACCTGCAGACTCAGCGCCAGGGCCACGGCCAGGCCGAGCGTCGTCAGCGTAACGGCGGACGCGCCGTTGCCGTCGGCGAAAAACAACAGCCGGCCAAACGCGATCAGTCCCATCACAACCGACAGCATCAGGGCCACGCGCAGTTCCTTAAACAGGATGCGCAAGGTGTCACGCAGTGAAATCTCCCCAAGAGCCAGTGCCCGGATCACCAGGGTGGCCGACTGGCTTCCGGTGTTGCCGCCGGTATCGGCAACCATCGGCAGAAATGTGGCCAGGACGGCAAACTGGACAAGCACCTCTTCATAACGCTGAATGACCAGCCCGGCGATCATACTGAGAATGCCAAGGCCGACGATCCAGCCGCAGCGGTTGCGGAAATGCTGCAGGACCGAAATTTTCAGGTACGGTGTGATTTCGTGCTCGCCGGAAATCGCCATCAGCTTTTCGATGTCCTCGGTCTGCTCCTGCCGGATAATATCCAGCGCATCGTCATGCGTCACAATGCCGACGATGACATTGTTCGCATCCACAATGGGGATGGC
Source organism: Phycisphaerae bacterium (assembly GCA_007121565.1). GTDB lineage: Bacteria > Planctomycetota > Phycisphaerae > Sedimentisphaerales > Anaerohalosphaeraceae > T3Sed10-213. The sequence goes on along the minus strand of SKKI01000233.1, from coordinate 3,072 downwards.
GATCAGGTCGTATTTTTCGATTTTATTGGCGACACTTTCCTGGTCGTCGTTGACCCCGGCCTTGATGATGTCGGTGTGCATAAAGTCGCTGATGCGACGGCCCGGGCGGGCAATAATGATATCCTTGAGCGAGACAAAGCCGATGAGCTTGCGGTGTTCATTGACAACATAGACGTAATAGATCGTCTCTTTTTCGGGGGCTTGAATGCGGAGTTGTTCGATGGCCTGCTCAACGGTGATCTCGGGACGCAGCACAGCGTAATCGCTGCTCATCACCGAGCCGGCGGTCTCCTCTTCATATTGGGCGAGCTTACGGATATCCTCGCGCTCGGCCTTGGCCACCAGCGGCAGCAGTTCACCGCGGACTTTTTCGTCCAGTTGCTGCACGAGGTCGGCACGGTCGTCGGCGGGCATTTCCTCCAGCAGCCGTGCCATCTGGTGACGGTTCTGCCCGGTGGCCAGACCCACCTGCAGATCAATCTCGAAATGGGAAAAGATGTCGGCACGTAGCCCGACACCAAGCATATGCAGGATGAGCCATATTTCGTCATCCTTCAGGTCACTGAGGAAATCAGCCACCGTTTCGGGGTGGGTCGCCTCGCAGAGTTCACGAACAGCGGCAACATCGTTGGCCGCCAACAACTCACGCAGTTCGGGTCCAAGTAACGGGTTTTTCATGGGCCTGCCCTTTCTTGTGTCGTTTTCCTATCCACTTCAAGGCAAACCCAAATAATGAAACAAAGATCAGTGAGGTTTGCCCTGCCGTATGCCTGCCCGTCGAGACGCGGGATCCTCGCCGCTGTCGGCCGGGTCATTCAAATTGTTCGATTCTCGTTTCATAGTGCACAATTTAGCAACTCAAAAGCCATTCCGCAAAAAAAAAGCCGGTTACAGTACGTTTTTTTGGATTTTTTTGGGATTTTCGACTATAATCCGCGTAGTTATGGCGAAGAACTGGAGCAAAATTAAGGACGTGCCTTATGCATTTTAAAAAGTTTATCCTATTGACCTGCCTCGTACCGGTGTGCTGGATGGGCGGTTGCGGCCAAAAACAGGGACGCTTTACGGAAGAACAAATGCAGGCCTTTCCGCTGGCCGATCGGCAGAACCTGCCCGGCGCCAGCGGCGGGATGGCCATCAGCCTGCATTCCGAGACGATCACAGTCGATGAGGTCCTTCAGGCGGTCGAAGAGCCGTTGCGTCCGGCTGCCGGCCAGATGGAGCGGCAAGCCTTTGTCCGCCAGTCCCTGCCGCTGATTCGGCGGGCCGTCCGCAGCAAAACGTCCGATATTCTGCTGTACGCCCAGGCTCGCAAGCACGCGCCGGACAATGTCGACGACGCCCTGGACAGGGCCGTGCAGCAGGAAATCAACCGCTTTGTCGCCAGTTATAACAACAACTATGCGCTGGCCGAGGCACGCATTCGCCAGATGGGGATGGACTGGCGGTCGTTCCGCGAGTATCAACGCAAGCTGATGCTGACCCAATCCTATCTGTCAAGCAAGCTCAACACCGATGTGCGCTTTACGCACAGCCAGATGAGAGAGCACTACGAGGCGGTCAAGGCCGAGCAGTTTTGCCGCAGCGGGACGCTTGAATTTCACGCTATCGATCTTGTGCCGGCACAGCTTGACAGCGAACACATCGCCGAAGGGCAAACGGCCGACGAGGCGGCGATGGAACTGGCGAAAAAGCTGGTTGCCCAGGCGCGAGCCGGTGGGGATTTCGCGGAATTGGCACGGGAACATTCACACGGCCCGCTGGCCCGCAACGGCGGCCGGTGGCGTCCGGTGACCATCGGCGCCGAGGCATTGGCCGAGCCGTATGATGTGCTGGAAGATGTCGCGCTGACGCTGGAGGAAGGCGAAATTTCCGATCCTGTCGTGCATGAAGATCACATTTTTATTGTGTGGTTGAATCGCAAAGAACTGGGCGGATGCAAGCCGTTCAGCGAAGTGCAGGCCCAGATTGAACAGCAGCTTGAATTTGAATATCGCCAGAAACAGTATGAAAACTATATCAGCGAACTGATGCGGCAGGTCGACCAGGTGGAGTTGGAGCAGTTTGCCGAATTTTGCGCCAATGCGGCCTATGACCGCTGGAACAGGGCCGGATAACGGATGGCAACACTGGCGCACGGGATCGATTTGGTGGACTTCGGGCGGATCGAGCAGATGCTCCAGCGTCATGACCGGCGGTTTCTGGATCGCGTTTTTACCGCCCGCGAGCAGGCCGACGCGGCGGCGGTTAAGAACCGCATCGAAAAGCTGGCAGGACGCTTCGCGGCCAAAGAGGCGGTGATGAAGCTCATCGGCACCGGCTGGCGTGACGGCGTGGCCTGGACGGATATCGAGGTGGTCAACAATACCCTCGGGCGGCCGGAAGTGGCCATCAGCGGCAAGGTCAAAGAACTGGCCGAGGCGATGCACATCGGGCCGATTACCCTGAGCATTACCCATACGGGCAATGTCGCCATGGCCTCGGCGGTGGCTATGGGTGATGCGGGTAAATAAGCGCCTCTACAGGATACTCCCACGCCTTGGCTTTGGCCAGCAGCTCGCTGAGGATGTCCTCGTCCAATTCCGGTGTTCGCGCCAAAATCCACAGATAGTCGCGGGTACTGCTGGTGACCATCGCGTACTGATACGCGTCTTTGTCCAGTGCGATGATGTGATAGTCGGCCCAGAAGGGACGAAAGAAGCTGACGCGCAGGCTGCCGACGGTCGGGTCATCGGCCGGACGCGCCACAGCGCTGGCGGATTTCCAGGTTTCTTTGGCATCATGATAGCCCCGGTTGAGCACATCGATCAACCCGTCATCCCGCAGGGAGTACTCGGCCGTAACCTGCGAAAGTCCCCGCTCAAAGGAATGATCCAGCCGGGCAATCTCGTACCATTTTCCCAGATACCGCTCCAGTTCAAACCCTTCGACCACCGTTACGCCCGAGGGTACCCCCGAGCATCCGACCATCGCCACTGCCGAGAGAACAACAAGCCATGTCTGTCTTCGCTTCATCATACACCGCCAATCTTGAATGTCGTCAGTTGTTTTCAAACCCGACTATAGTGATAC
>SKKI01000208.1 GCA_007121565.1 Phycisphaerae bacterium | reverse complement strand
AGGGCCGTCTTCCCTCGCAGCGGCTGTTGATGCCGCATACGTTTGAGGCTACGCCCGCCCAGGTCCGGGCCTTGGAAAAGCAGGGCGAGCTGGTGCGGAAAATCGGCATTGAGATTGAGCCGTTCGGGCCGACGACGCTGGCGGTGCAGGCGTTTGCGGTGTTGCTGGAACGCGCCGAGCCGGTGGCGTTTGTCATGGACCTGCTGGATAAGCTGGCCGAGGACGACGGCCACAGCAATGAGGAGCGGCTGCTGCACGAGGTGCTTGATATGGCCGCGTGCAAGGCCGCCGTCAAGGCCGGCCAAGCACTGTCGGATGAGGAGATCGCCCACCTGCTGGCGCATAAGGATGTGGTCCAGCGCACCAGCCGATGTCCGCACGGCCGGCCGACGACGCTGGTCTTTTCGCGCAAGGAGCTGGACAAGCAATTCAAGCGGACGGGGTTTTGATGATATTTCAAATTTCAAATTTCAAGTTTCAGATTTTGACCAGCGGCGGTCTCAAATGCAGCTTGTGGTTGTCGATTGTGATACTCTGTTGGCTTGGCGGCTGCGGCGAACAAAATGAGCCGGTCGCTGCGTCCGAAGAGGACAAAATGCGGATCGTCTCGATGGCGCCGAATCTGACGGAGATTTTGTTTGCGCTTGGGCTGGATGAAGAGATTGTCGGCGTTACGCGGCACTGCAATTATCCACCCGAGGCGTTGACCCGGCGACAGGTCGGGACGTTTTGGCAGCCGGATGTGGAGGCGGTGCTGGCGATTCGTCCTTCCTTGCTGGTGACGCTGGATTTACCGCAGCAGCGCCCCCTGATCGAGCGGCTTGAACGTCTCGGAAGCACGGTGTTGACAGTAGCGGATTTCGAGAGCTTTGACCAGCTTTACGAGGGGATTGCCGCCGTTGGGCAGGCGGTGGGCCGTACCGCGCAGGGCGAGACGATGGTCAATCGGCTGCAGGCCGTCCAGGATGCGATGCGTTCGCGTTATGCAGTTCGGACACCGCCGAGAGTCTTGTGGGTGATTCAGCGCCACCCGCTGCGTGTGGCCGGCAGGGCGACGTATATCAACGAGATGATCGAGGCGGTTGGCGGGATCAACGCCATTGGCCCGACCGTGAATGTCTATCCGCCGATCAGCGCCGAAGATGTGATCGCTGCCTGGCCGGATGTGATTATCGAGCCGGCCAATATGCCCGATCAGCAGGCGGTTCAGGCAGGTTCGGCGGCGGCATTTTACGCCGCGTTTCGGCGCGTGCCGGCGGTGCAGAATGACCGCATTTTTGTACTGGACGGCGATCTGGTCTCCCGGATTGGGCCGCGGCTGGATGAGGCCCTCGAGACGATCGCCCGCTGTCTGTGGGAGCAGAGCCAATGACGCTGACGGCCAAAAAACTGTGGATACGCATCGGTATCGCCGCGGCGCTGCTGGTTGTGGTGATGGCGGTTTGTGTGGCTATCGGGTCGGTATCGGTGTCGCTGGTCGGTGCGCTGCGCGGGCCGATGCGCGACGGGCAGCCGAATATGGATTATGAGATTATTGTGCATTATCGCCTGCCGCGGATTGTGTTGGCAGCGATTATCGGCGCGGCGCTGGCGGCGGCCGGATGCGTGTTTCAGGCGATTTTGCGCAATCCGCTGGCCGATCCGTACATCCTGGGCATCTCCAGCGGGGCTGGGCTCGGGACGCTGGCGGCGGTGCTGCTGGGCTGGTCGTGGACATTTCTGGGGATGTCGGCAATGATGCTGACAGCCTTTGCCGGGGCATTGGTCACGACGTGGCTGGTCTGGGGCATCGGTCGGGCCGCCGGACGCACCAATATCACGGGGCTGCTGCTGGCCGGGGTGGTGGTCAACGCCTTTTTCTCGTCGGTGATTATGTTTCTGACCTCGATTGCCCGGGCCGATCAGGTGCAGACGACGATGTTTTGGCTGATGGGCAGTATTTCGGAACTTCAGCGGCCGGATGTCATCGCGGCTTCAGGACTGTTGGCGGCAGCGGGGATTGTGGTTCTGCTTCGGCTGGGGCCGTCGCTGAACCTGCTCAGTTTTGGCGCCGATGAGGCCGCGGCGCTGGGGCTGTCGGTGTCCAAGACCTGCCTGGCGGCGTTTGCGGTGGCGGCATTGATAACGTCGCTGGCGGTTTGCCTGGGTGGTCTGGTGGGGTTTGTCGGGCTGATCGTGCCGCACGCGGTGCGCCTGGTGGCCGGGCCGGATCATCGGCAGTTGATCCCGATCAGTGCGCTGGTCGGGGCGGCGTTTGTGGTGCTGGCCGATACGGTGGCCCGTGTGGTAGTGGCCCCGGCGATGCTGCCGGTGGGGGTGGTCACGGCGCTGGTCGGCGGGCCGTTCTTTTTGATTCTGCTGGTGCGCTGCACCAAAAATCTGCACTGGGGGGCCAAATGACGCTGATTGACGTGAAAAAGGTGTCGTTTGCTTACGGCCGGCGGGCGGTGTTGAAGGGGCTGGCGCTGTCGGTCCGGCAAAATGATTTTCTGGCAATCGTCGGGCCCAACGGGTCGGGCAAGACGACGCTGCTGAACCTGTTGGCCGGGCTGCTGCGGCCCAGGAGCGGGCGGATTTTGGTGGAGGGCAAACCGATACAACGCTACCGGCGGGCTGAGCTGGCGGCGGTGATGGCGATGGTGCGGCAGAGTACGATGCCGACATTTGGTTTTACGGTGCGCCAGACAGTGCTGATGGCCCGCTATATGGCCGGCGGCAAGCTTTTTGAGACTCAGCAGGACTATGAGATTGTCGATCGGGCGCTTGAGATGACCGACACGCAGCGATTTGCCGAACGGCCATTGACGGCATTGAGCGGCGGCGAGCGGCAGCGGGTGTTTATTGCCCGTGCGCTGGCGCAGCAAACGCCTGTGCTGCTGCTGGATGAGCCGACCAGTCACCTGGATTTGAAACACCAGATCCGCATTTTCGAGCTGTTAAAGGCACTTCGGCGGGATGAGGGCAAGACGATTATTGTCGTCAGCCACGACATCAACTTGATTCAGCATTACGCCGAGTCGTATTTGCTGCTGGCTGCCGATGGACGGACGGAGTATCGGGACGAAGAGACGGGGCTGGATGCGGCGACGATTGAATCCTTTTTTGAGGTCAGCGGCGTCGAGGGCACGCTGGCAGGACGGCGGGTATTTGTGCCGACCGGCGTCGGCGAAAAACAATCTGGGCAATGACAGGCGCAACGCGCTTGTTAAAGTGACACTGGCTGCCAGCCCGTGAACACGGCCAAGATGGCCGTGCTACAAATACAAATTCCTATGCGATTTAATTATTTGGCGGCGGAGGTTGATTTTTGTTTTTGGGCGTCGAGCTGGGTTTTCAGTGAGAGGCGATCGGGGATGGCGGGCTTTGCGGCGGTCGGGGGACAGTCGGCGGCCGAGAGGCAGGCGGCGCCGATGTTGCGGAGCTTGGCGTAGCGGTCGTTGAGCAGGGTGTCGACGGGGATGCGCTTGAGCTGGCGCAGGGTTTTGGCGATGTATTTATCGACGCTGTAAATGGTGTCGTGCATATTGCGATGAGCGCCGCCGAGGGGTTCGTCGATGATGGCGTCGACGAGTTTGAGTTTGAGCAGTTCGGGGCCGGTCAGCTTGAGGGCTTCGGCGGCGCGGGGGGCCTGTGTGCCGTCGTGCCAGAGAATGGCGGCGCAGCCTTCGGGGGAGATGACCGAGTAGTAGGCGTGCCGGAGGATGGCTAAACGGTCGCCGACGCTGATGGCCAAGGCTCCGCCGGAGCCGCCCTCGCCGATGACGACGCAGACGACCGGGACACGCAGACGGCTCATTTCCATGAGGTTGACGGCGATGGCCTGGGCCTGGCCGCGTTCCTCGGCGCCGACGCCGGGGTAGGCGCCGGGGGTGTCGATGAGGGCCACGACGGGAAGATTGAATTTTTCGGCCAGTTTCATCTTGGCCAGGGCCTTGCGGTAGCCTTCGGGGTTTGGACAGCCGAAGTTGCAGGCGACTTTTTCTTTGATGTCTTTTCCCTTGTTCTGGCCGATGATCATCACTTTTTCGCGTCCGACGCGGCCTAATGCGGTGATGATGGCTTTGTCGTCGCCGAAGCAGCGGTCGCCGTGCAGGATGCGGACGTCCTTGAAGAGCAGTTGGAGGTAGTCGCTGAAGATCGGACGCTGGGGGTGGCGGGCGACCTGGACGGTCTGCCAGGGGGTCAGGCGGGTGTAGAGGGCTTTAAGTTTCTCTGTCTGCTTGACTTGCAGTTTCCGCAGTTGGGTCGAGACCGCGCCCGCCGGGGCGTTTGTGCCGCCTTGTAATTGTTCTATCTGTCGATCCAGTTCTGCGATCTCGGTTTCGAACGGCAGATACTGTAAAGCCGTATTTTTAATATCTTTAATGGTCATTTTTCGTGTGTCCCCATACCCTAAAAAAACATTCTGAACGCACTGGCGATGCGTCAGAATGGACAGTATTTCTCGGTAACGCCGGGCATTATAACCGTAACCCGCCCAAAAAGAAAGAAAAAAATTGACAGAATCCCCCCCCGCAAAGTATGTTGGTGCACGGGCATCTTGCCCGTGAATTTGTTTTTTTGCTCTCCTCCTGTCAAGGGGGAGTACCCCGCAAAGCGGGGGGAGGGGGTATAAAAAAGGAAAAATTCGATGGCCGCGGAGCGGCCAAACAAACGGGAAAACGGCGACGGACAGGCATTAGGGTGACGCGACCACCCCTGTTCTGCTGGCGCAGAACATCCCCTCCTTGAAAAGGAGGGGAGCTATTAGTGGTACAAACCTTTCTCTATGAAACATTTAAATCAGATTACGGTGATCGGGCTGGGGCTGCTGGGGGCCAGTGTGGCGCTGTCGGTGCGGCGGGCGCTGGGGGCGGTGCGGGTTGTGGGGTATTCGCATCGGGCCTCGACGCGGCAGAAGGCCCGGCTTCAGGGGATCGCCGATACGGTCGAGGAGACGCTCGAGGCGGCGGTGTGTGATGCGGACCTGGTCATTCTGGCCACGCCGATACGGACGTTTGAGGGGTATTTGAAACAGATGGCGGGCTGTTTGAAGGACGGGGCGATTGTGACCGATGTCGGCTCGACCAAGGCGGCGGTGCATCGCTGGGCCCGGCGGCTGCTGGGCAAAGGGACGCGGTTTGTGGGGTCGCATCCGATTGCCGGCTCGGAAAAGCAGGGGCTGGACTACGGGCGGGATGATCTGCTGATCGGGGCGCGGTGCATTCTGACGCGGACGCCGGGGACCGACGCCGAGGCGCTGGCGGCGGTGCGGGCGTTCTGGGAGGCGCTGGGCTGTGTGGTGGAGGTGATGAGTCCGGGCGGGCACGACCGGGTGCTGGGGATGGTCAGTCATGTGCCGCATATTACCGCCGCGGCGCTGGTCAATGCCAATCGGCCGGCGGATATGCATCGGGCGGGCAAGGGGTTTATGGATACGTCGCGCGTGGCGTCGGGGCCGGCGAATGTGTGGATGGATATTCTGCTGACCAACCGGGCCGCCTGCACGCAGGGCATCGACAAGCT
>SKKI01000065.1 GCA_007121565.1 Phycisphaerae bacterium | reverse complement strand
TCCTCCATCGCCCGCTCGATCCGCTGCTGACGGCCATTGCGCGCAGGCGCATCGCCAAAATGCTCGCTCGGCACAAAGACCTCCGGCGACGGCATCGCCGCGCCGACATCCAGATTAGTGCTCAGCAATTTATCACGCAGCACGGCCAGCACCTCGGAATACACTAGGTTAGGATTGTCAAAACGCACCTCCACCTTGGTCGGGTGGACATTCACATCGAAATCCTCCGAGGGCATCTCAATAAACAGAAAGACGACCGGATACTTGTGCGGCTCGATCAGTCCGCGATAGGCCTCTCTGACAGCGTGCAGAATGAACCGATCCCGAATGAAGCGGCGGTTTAGAAAGACATACTGATACTTGCCGCTGGAACGCGCCCCGGTCGGGCGTCCCAACAGCGCCCGCAGCCGCATCCCGCGCTCCTGCCGGGTCGTTTCCAGCAGATCCTCGGCCATCTCCGGCCCGAACAGCAGCCCGATCCGCTGGCGCACGCCCTGACCGCTGAGCAGATGATGTGCCTGGCGGTTGTTGTGAATCAGGGTCAAATCCAGCGATTCGTGTGACAATGCAATCCGCGTAAAATGCTCGGAAATATGGCTCATCTCGGTGTTGGCCGTTCGCAGAAACTTCCGCCGGGCCGGCAGCTTGTAAAACAGGTTGCGCACCTCAATCGTTGTCCCCACATCCCCGGCGCAGGGCGACAGGGCCTCTTTTCTGCCGCAGTCAATCTCCAGGCGGTGCGCCCCGATGGCGTCGGGCGTGCGGCTGGTCACGCTGACTTTGGCCACCGCGCCGATACTGGCCAGCGCCTCGCCGCGAAAGCCCATCGTGCGAATGCCGAGAAGATCATCGGCGCTGCGCAGCTTGCTGGTGGCGTGCGGTTCAAAGGCCACCGCCAGGTCCTCGGCGTCCATCCCCCCGCCGTCATCGACGACGCGAATCAGCCGCCGCCCGCCGTCTTCGACTTGGACGGTCATCCGGCCGGCCCCGGCGTCAATGCTGTTTTCCAGCAGCTCCTTGACGACGCTGGCCGGACGCTCGATCACCTCGCCGGCCGCGATCATATTGACCATATTGTCATCAAGGACGGCGATCTTGCCCATCAAACACTCCGGTGTTTAAAATTCAAATATCGAATATCGAAATCCGAAACAATCATAAATGACAAAAATTTAAATTTTCAAACAACACATCTTTCCGGCTCAGCGGTTGTTTGGAACATTTTAATTTTTGTATTTTGCATTTGTTTCGAATTTCGTGCTTTGCATTTCGGATTTTTAAATCAGCAGGCTTTCGCCGGTCATTTCGTCGGGCTGATCCAGGCCCATCACTTCCAGCAGCGTCGGCACCGCATCGGCCAGGCGACCGTTTTTCATTTTTCGCCCCTTGAAATCGTCATCGACCACGATCAGCGGCACATCGCTAATCGTATGGGCGGTATGCGGCATATCGTTGTCAACGTCCCACATTTTCTCAAACGTCCCGTGGTCGGCCAGAATCACCGCACTGCCGCCCAACGCCCGGACCTTGTCAACGATCTTACCGACACAGGTATCCACCGTTTTGCAGGCCTCGACCGCCGCTTCCAGCACGCCGGTATGGCCGACCATATCGGGATTGGCAAAGTTGCAGATAATCACATCAAAGGCGCCGCTGTCGAGCTTTTCGCAAATCACATCGCACACCTGCGGCGCACTCATCTCCGGCTTGAGATCATACGTTCGGACCTTCGGTGAGGGGACAATCTGACGCTCTTCGCCGTCAAACTGCTTTTCCTGTCCGCCGTTGAAGAAAAACGTCACATGGGCGTATTTTTCGGTCTCGGCGCAGCGAAACTGCTTCAGGCCCAGTTTGCTGAAATACTCACCGGCGATATTGGGCATCTTGCGCTGCGGCGTAAATGCCGCCGGCGCCGAAATCGTCGCGTCATATTCGGTCATGCAGACATAATACACCTCCGGCCGGCTCTTGCGTTCAAAGCCGTCAAACGGCTCATCGACAAACGCACGGGTCAGTTCGCGCGGTCGGTCGCCGCGGAAATTAAAGAAGATGACACTGTCGCCGTCTTCGATCAGCGCAACAGGCTTGCCGTCATCGCCGGCGATGTTTGTCGGCGCGATAAACTCATCGGTTTCTTTTTTATCGTAGCTGGCTTTAATTGCCTCGGCGGCGCTGCCGGCCTGTTGGCCGATCCCCTCGGTCAGGCATTCATAGGCTTCCTGCACACGCTCCCAGCGCTTATCGCGATCCATCGCGTAAAAGCGTCCCGACACGGAGGCCACCTGCCCGACGCCGATTTCGCCCATCTTCTTTTCGATATCGGCCAAATAACCCGCTCCGCTGGTCGGCGGCGAGTCGCGTCCATCGGTAAAGGCGTGCAGATAAACCTTGTCCAGCCCCTTGCGTTTGGCCAGTTCCAGCAGGCCGTACAGATGCTCCAGCAGCGAATGCACACCAATATCGCTGCACAGTCCCATCACATGCAGCTTGCCGCCGGTCCTGAGGGCGTGATCGATGGCTTTGTTGAGCTGTTCGTTGTCAAAAAACGACCCGTCGCGGATTGCGACACTGATCCGCACCGAGTCCTGATACACAATGCGTCCGGCCCCGATGTTCTGGTGGCCGACCTCACTGTTGCCCATCGTCCCTTCCGGCAGCCCCACATCCTCGCCGTAGGTCCGCACCAGACAATTGGGATACTCGGCCATCAGCTTCGCATCCACCGGCGGCTTGGCCAGCTTGACAGCGTTATAGTCATCTTCTTTCGGATTGGGATTATACCCCCACCCGTCACGAATAATCATCACACAGGGACGCTTGCGCAGCGTCACATTGGGATTGCTCATCACAGACCTTTCTATATATACAACTGGTTTTCAATAACAATACACAGGAGACAGACTATAAAATAAGCCGCTAAGCGTGTCAATTGCCGATTTAGGATTCAGATAGTTTCAAAAAACCTGTTTACAGGTCGATTAAAGCTTATATTGGCCGGCATTCTTTGTTTTTTTTTGACATAGGGCGCATTTTTGGCTACACTTAGGCACTCATATTGCCCGATGAATAAAAAAAGACCTTAGAATCCGGTTTTTGTATTGGAAAGGATCGCATTGATGACCGAATTTTTTAATATTCGCGTTTACCTGGTGGGTATGCTGGCCGCAGCGGGCCTGTTGCTCAGCGGCTGCGGACTGGTGGAGCCGACCGAACAGCCTTCAGAGCAGGAAATGGTCGTCCGAGAGCTGGACCGGCAGCGTCAACTGGCCGTGAGTCTGTATGTGGACGCGATGATGCTCAACGACCTGGATGAATACGCCGAGGCCCTGCTGAAGCTGGAGCAGGCCACCGAGGCCGACAGCGAGTTTGCCCTGGCCTTTTCAATGAAAGGCGATTTATATCAACAATTGGAACAATATGAGGAAAGTGCTGACGCCTATGAGCGGGCCACGACGCTGGATCCGTGGTCGTTTTCAGACTTTTTTAATCTGGGTTCTGTCAGCCGAATTCTTGAACAATATACGCGAGCTGCACGGGCATTTGTCGCCGCCAGCCGGCTGGATCCTGAACACTATGAGGCGCATATCGGTGCGGCCCGGAGCTTTTTCGACCTGGAGGATTTCGACCAGGCCCGGGAATTTGCCCGAAAAGCCAGAGACATTAACCCTGACCAGCCCGATGCGGAACTTGTGCTTGGTGATATTTTTGACCAGCAACGAGAGCCGCTTGAGGCGATCAACGCCTACCGTCGAGTGCTCGAATTGAAGGGCAATGAACCGGATATTATGATTCGCCTGGCCCGTTCCTATCTGCGAGCCGACCGTTTCAGCTCCGCTAAAGAACTGCTGCAGGATGTTCTTGAGCAGGAACCCGACAACGCCCTGGCGTTTCAGTATCTTGGCTTTGCCCAACTGCGGCTTGAACAAACCGAGGAAGCCATCGAAAGCTATCAACTGGCGGTGCGGCTGGGCAATGACGACTGGATGGCCCACAAGAGCCTGGGAGTGGCCTATATGATCCGGGCAATCCAGCAGAACAATGACGAGCGAATCAAAGCGCTGGCTCTTGAACAGTGGACGATATCGCTGCAGATCAACCCCGATCAGCCGCAGTTAAATGAGTTAATGGCCCGATACAATTGATCGCCCCCCTGCCGCTATGACACCCTCGTCGCCCCCAAAAACCAACCGACAACCGCCTGGCCGTCGACTCAATGCGGGCGACGCTGTGATCTTCCTGTCCATCACACTTGTCGGCGCGGTCGGTGATGTGTGGTCCAAGTACGCCGTTTTTGGCTGGCTGGAAGAACTGCCGACCCGGCAATACACATTTATTGACGGATTCCTGCGATTTATAAAGGCTGAAAACCCCGGTGCGGCATTCAGCCTGTTTGAAGGGATGACATGGCTGTTTATCGCGATTTCCATCGTCGCGCTGGGGGTGATCCATGTACTTTTTGTGCTTGGCAGACTCAAACCCCGTCTGATGCTTGCGGCGCTGGCCTGTATCAATGCCGGTGTCATCGGTAACCTGTACGACCGGCTGTTTAACGAGGGACGCGTGCGGGACTTTATCGATGTGTCCGTCGGCAGCTACCACTGGCCGACGTTCAACGTGGCCGATTCGCTGCTGTGCATTGGCGTAGGGCTGCTGCTGATCGTCAACTTTACAAGCCCAACTGGTCAAACACCTGCTCGGCCACATAAAGCGGCGTCCTGAGCCCCGCGGCCAGGGCGATCGCGTCAGAAGGACGACTGTCAATTGCGATTGCCTTTTGGTTCTGCTGCACATGGATCATCGCAAAAAAGGTGTGTTCGCGCAACTCATTGATCACAATTTTGGCAATGTGCCCGCCCATATCCCCGATGACCTGCTCGAGCAAATCATGCGTCAGCGGCCGCGGCAGCATCACGCCCTTGAGACGACGATCAATAGCAAGAATCTCCGGCATCCCGATCACAATCGGAAAACTGCGCTGCCCGTCCACCTCCCGCAGCACAATAATCTGTTGATCGACTTCCTCGTTGATAATAATCTGCGCCAATTCAACCTGAATATCCATAAGCATCCTCTTTTTTGTCACAGAGGACACAGAGAATTTTTAATTCTTAATTCTTAATTTAATTCAACATTAAAAATTATGAATTCAAAATTTTCGTCTCAATCCGTGTCATCTGTGAAATCTGTGGTTTCATTTAAGTCAACTCGGCCAAATGTTTCTCCACCGCTTCAAGCTGTCCGGTCAGTTCGGCCAGTTTTTGGCGAGCCTGGGCGACCACCTCCGGCTTGGCTCGTTTGGTGAAGTTCTCGTTATTGAGTTTGGCCTGCAGCGGACGCAGACCCTTTTCGATAAAGTCTTTCTGCTTTTGCAGACGCTGCCGCTCGGCTTCGGGATCGATAACATCATGCACATAGACCTGCACATCCTCGACAATCGCCGCCGCGGCGTTGGCCGGCTTGTCAAGGCCTGAGGCAATGTGCAGCGCCTCGGCGCCGGCAAGCTGAC
>SKKI01000213.1 GCA_007121565.1 Phycisphaerae bacterium | reverse complement strand
AGCAACTCGCCCAACCGTTTTGTCACGCCGATTTTCCTCTAAACAACATTCCGTTGACGGTAAACCTGCACTATACCCGGAACACATGCGTTAATCTATCAAATTTCGGCACAATACGCTTGCCGACCCATGAACACCGCAAAAAAGTAATCCTTTGAGGGTATCGCATTCGGTGTTCTCCATATTAGACGGACCCAGGCCTGCGATGTTACAAGATTTCGGACGATTTTGCTGAAAGCCCCAGTTAAGTGAGTCAATTTGTATCTTTAATCGAATACTTGGGATTTATCATAGGCTGGCATTGAGGCGAAAGCTGTTATTAACGGCAATTTTAAAAATAATTTGTATCTGTCCGCTTGGGCGTTATAATATAATTTTAAGCGTAATTTAAACGCGCATTCTTGGATTTTGTCATAACAATAAGGCATTGATAAAGCAAATTTAACGATCAAACGGTAACCTTACAGGACAGATCATGGCTTCAAATTATTACAGCATGCAAGACGTGATGGAGAAGCTCGAAAAGAGCGAAAAAGAGGTGCAAAGTCTGGTTAGAGAGGGCAAGCTGCGTCAATATATGGATTCCGGCAAGCCGGTATTCAAGGTCGAGGACGTCGATGCGCTGGCAGAGGAGGTTGTCGGACTCGATTTGACCGGTGAGCAGGAGGAAATTGGCCTGTCGGTAGAAGAGAGCGGTGAAATCTCACTTGAACCGGATGACGACGATGAGGCCGACAGCGGTAAAGACCCAGACGAGATCAAAGACAAAGACAAGGACAAGGACGCCGCAAGCGAAGGCGGCTTCGGCCTGAGCCAGATGGGCGATGAAACCAGCGATGATACGCGGGTTGACAGCATTGGGATCAATCTGCTCAGCGGCACCGATGACGCTTACAAGCTGACCGAGGACAGCAAAGCCGAAACCCAGGTGCCCGACGAGGACCTGGAAGAACTTGACGAGCTTGATGCCGATTCCAACCTTGAGAGCTTCGGCAGCGGTTCGGGATTGCTGGATTTGTCATTGCAGGCCGACGACACCTCGCTTGGTGCGGTACTGGACGACATATTGCCCGGCGGCGATGAGGGCGGCGAGGCGGCGGCCGAGGCGGGAGCCGATGACATTGGATTGATGGACGAAACCGAGGAACTGGAAGAAGGCTCCGAGGCTGCAAAAACCGCAGGCGATGCCGCAGCGCCTGCCCCCGCGCCCGCAGCGGCTCCCCCAGGCGCCCAGATGGTGGCTGTCGCCAGAGAGGATCCTGCCTCGACGCTGTATGGCGTGATGATGTTCATGCCGGTGGTGGCGTTGTTGCTGGGAGTCATCGCAGTTAGTGCGGCTGTGCAGGAAGTTACGCCGTCGCTGCTTCAGGCCCTGCTTGAGACAACGCTGGCGGACGTGAGCCTGATCTGGTATGTCACGGGCGGGTTGGCGCTGCTGGTGCTGGTGATGTGGGCGATGACCACTACCAAGGGTGATAAAAAGCCCAAAGCGGCTAAAAAAACACGGGAAAAGAAGGCCAAGAAGCCCAAGAAGCCGAAAAAGAAGAAAAAATAGATTTTTGCGAGTTTTCAAGAGAATTTGCCGATAAACATCGATAGAGCCCGAATATTCGATTTATTTGGCACAAATAGTTTGATTTTTTGATTTAAAATGAAAGGATTTGGCGATGAGCAGGGGCATTTTTTTCGGATTTGTCTTGATCAGTATGGTGGTTGTTCTGGCAGTGGGCGGTTGCGGTGTCAGCCAGGAACAGTATGAAGATCTTCAGGCGCAGAACCGTATTCAGCAGCACCGAATCGGTGATTTGGAGACGGCCCTGGCCGAGTGCAATCGATCGATTCAGCAGAAAGAGCAGCAGCTTGCGGCCATAAGTGGTCGAACCGGGGCCGATCTGGCCGCACGGGATGCGTTGGTAGCGGCTCTTGAGGCGGATCTGGAAGAAAAGGAGCAACTGATCGCCAGGCTTCAGGCGCAGTTGCTGGATGTCGGAGCCCCCTTGCCGGTGGATCTGAATGTAATGCTTCAGGAGCTCGCCGCTGCCAGCGATATGATCGATTTTGATGAGGCCACCGGTTCCCTGCGTTTCAGAAGCGATTTGCTGTTTGAGCTGGGCAGTGACTCGGTTCAGCCGGCAGCCGCCGAATCGCTCGAATTACTTGCAGAGATCATGGACAGCCCCGAGGCCGAAGACTTTGATCTTCTCATTGTCGGGCATACGGATAACGTTCCGATCGGCCGTCCCGAGACCCGCCAGGCGCATCCGACCAACTGGCATCTGTCGGTTCATCGCGCGATTTCGGTGATGAACAATCTGAACCAAAGCGGTGTCGAACAGCCGCGCATGGCGGTCAAGGGGCACGGCGAGTTTCGACCGGTCGAAGAGAATCGTCCCAATCGCGGGGGCCATCCGGCCAACCGCCGCGTGGACATCTTCATTGTGCCCAGTGTTCGATAAGTTGTTTCGCAGGATACAGTTATGCCCCAACGGACGCTGATTATACTCAAGCCGGACGCTGTGCAGCGCCGTCTTGTCGGGCGCATTTTGAGCCGATTTGAGGACAAGGGGCTGAAAATCGTCGCCGCGAAATTCATCCACATTTCGATCGAGCTTGCCCGAAAGCATTATGCCGTTCACAAAGAAAAGCCCTTTTTTGACGGTGTGGTGCGGTATTTAGCGTCGTCGCCATCGCTGGTGCTGGTGCTGGAGGGCGACAATGTGATTGATATGACCCGAAAGCTGATGGGAAAGACCTTTGGCATCGAGGCCGAGCCGGGAACGATTCGCGGCGACTTCGGCGCCAGCCAGCGGTTCAATCTGGTGCACGGCTCGGACAGCCCCGATTCGGCAGCCTATGAAATAAATCTTTATTTTGAGCCGGACGAGATCGTGGATTATCGGACGTCCGACAATGAATGGGTCTTTGGCTGCTCATATTAATCCGCGTCGATGTTTAAGGGGTCGGGTAATTGTTGCGGAGCGGGGTTTTCGACAAAAAGGGTGGGTGCTGTCGCAAATGTGGGATTTTTTGGAGTGTCAAAACATTGCGATAATTTGCAAAAAGCTGTCAAAAAGCGCGAATAAATTGCGAAAATTTGAGGGCGTTTTTTTGGGTATTTTTGGTTTTTAATTTCCTGTATTCGGTTTTTTCAATTTGAGATTTGAGAGGGGCTGTGCCGGCAAGATGCCGATGGAATCGATTATTTATGAGGACTATTTGAAGGCGATCAACGCCGCGTACCTGAACGGCGACGCGACCGAGCATACGCATCGGCCTGCGCTGAAGGGGCTGGTGGAGGCGATGGGCCGTAAGATCCTCTGCACCAACGAGCCGAAGCGGCTGGTTCAGTGCGGCGCGCCGGATATGAAGATCGCGCGGCAGGTGGGGCGGACGGCTCAGGCGTTCGGGTATATCGAGTGTAAAGATATCGGCGTTGATCTGAAAAAAGAAGAAAAGAGCGAGCAGCTCAGGCGGTATCGCGGGGCCATTGATACGCTGATATTGACGGACTATGTGAATTTTCGGTTGTACAAAGGCGGTCGGCTTGAGGCGACGGCGCGGATGGCCAGCGAGGGTAAGGGCGGGCGGTTTGTCGCCACGGAGGAAAGCATCAACGAGACACGATCGCTTTTTGCTTTGTTTCTGGCGGCCGAGCCGGTGTATGTCAAGAGCGCCAAGGAACTGGCCGAGCGGATGGCGGGGATGGCCAAGCTGCTTAAGATGGCCGTGGACAGGACCTTTAAGCGCGAAGGGGAAAGGGGGTCGCTGCATGAGCAGTACGAGGCGTTCAAGGATGTGCTGATCCATGAACTGACCGAGGAGCAGTTTGCAGATATGTATACGCAGACGCTGGTGTATGGGCTGTTTTGTGCGCGGTGTTTTCTCAACGAGCAGGCGGTGTGGGGCAAGGATATGGACGCGATCTTTGCCGGGATTGACGATGCGTCGCGGCAGTTTTCGCGCGCGACGGCGGCGCGGCTTCTGCCGCGGACAAATCCATTCCTGAAAAAGATTTTCGGGCATCTGGAACTGGAACTGGACGAGCGAATCGGATGGCTGGTTGACGATGTGGTGACGCTGCTGAAAAACGCTCAGATGGGACAGGTCATCAAGTACTTCGGGCAGGAGTCGAAACGCAAGGATCCGGTGGTGCATTTTTATGAAACGTTTCTGGCGGCTTATGATCCTGCGCTGCGTGAAAGCCGGGGGGTGTATTATACGCCGGAGCCGGTGGTGTCGTATATTGTGCGGAGTGTGGATGGGCTGCTGAAGGATAGGTTCGGGCTGAAAAAAGGATTGGCGGATAACAGTAAAATCAACATTCAAAAACTTAAAAGCAAAAATGTGGAACCGCCTTCGGCGGGCTGTTCTGATACCCCCTCCCCCCTTCGGGGTACTCCCCCTTGTCAGGGGGAGAGTATAACAAGGGTGCTGGCGCGGGGTACTGGCCCTTGGCAGGGGGAGAGCTTTATGCATCGGTGTTTGATTCTGGATCCGGCGGTGGGGACGGGGACGTTTTTGTATGAGGTGATCAAGACGATTCGGGCGGGGTTTGCCGATGCGGGCAGCTGGCCGTCGTATGTGCAGGAGCATCTGCTGCCGCGGCTGTTCGGGTTTGAGCTGATGATGGCGCCGTATACGGTGTGTCATATGAAGCTGGGGCTTTTGCTGCGGATGCTGGGCTACACCTACGAGGACGACAAGCGGCTGGAGGTGTATCTGACCAATACGCTGGAGGAGGCCGAGGAGATTACCCGGACGTTCTGGTCCAGCGCGATCAGCGAAGAGGCGCGGCAGGCCAACCGCGTGAAGCGCGATCTGCCGATTATGGTGGTGCTGGGCAATCCGCCGTATTCGGGGCATTCGTCCAACACCGGCGACTGGATTAAATCGCTGGTACGTGATTATTATTTTGTGGACGGCAAGCCACTGGGCGAGAAAAACCCCAAATGGCTGCAGGACGATTATGTCAAGTTTATCCGCTACGGCCAGTACCGCATTGAGCAGACCGGCAGCGGGATACTTGCGTTTATCTGTAATCACGGGTATCTGGACAATCCGACGTTTCGGGGGATGCGGCAGCAGTTGATGCAGACGTTTGACGAAATTTATATCCTTGACCTGCACGGCAATACCAAGAAGAAAGAGACCTGCCCGGACGGGTCGCCGGATAAGAATGTGTTTGATATTCAGCAGGGGGTGAGTATCGGGATATTTGTAAAGACCCCTGTAACGCCGCCTTCCAGGCGGCCTAAAGATGGCCGGCAGGATGCCGGCGGTACGGTGGCGAAGGTCTATCATGCTGACCTGTGGGGGGAGCGCAAAGATAAATACGAATGGCTCAACACACACAGCACACAAAAGACAAAATGGACAGTAGTAAAACCGGACAAGCCATTTTATCTGTTTAATCCGCAAGACCAGAAGCTTCAGAAAGAATATCAGGCTTTTTTTAGTATCTCCAATATTTTCAAAACAATGCTTTTAGGACCAAATTCTCACAGAGACGCCTTT
>SKKI01000175.1 GCA_007121565.1 Phycisphaerae bacterium | reverse complement strand
TGACTATGACGCCAGGCCGGCACCGGGCAAGAGCAGTACCGATATCAAGCATATCTTGGGTGTAGGCTGGGAGTTTTAGGGCAGAGGGCAGCGATGGACGATGGACGATGGACGAAGGACGAAGGAGGAGTATGATGGGGCAGGCAGGGAAACGTGTGCATGTTCGGAAACCAATTGACAAGCGTATTGAGACGGCTCATAAGAAGGGCTGCCTGCTGCTGGCCAAGAGTTTGCCGACAGCGATTGAGAGGCTGACCGAATTGCTGGACGATGAGAATCGCGAAACGGCGCGCAAGGCCTGTGTCGATCTGATCAAACTGGAGCTGACCCGGCCCCGTCCTCATGAGGCCCCGGCTGAGGCCGAGCCGGGCGGGTCGCTGGATCCGCAATTGGCCGATCGTCTGCTCAAGGCACTGGCGGAGGAATAACAACGGCAGTTTTTGCGACGGGTGAGAAAATTGTTGCTTTCGGAACGAATTTCCTATAGTATTATGTTGCTATTTCGTGGCCAATAAAGCCATTGAGGGTCTGGAAATCGAAAATGAAACAGCGCGTTGTAAAATCCGTTCAGCTTCAAGACCGCCTGAGGCGTGAGCAATTTGGCAGGATCGAGGCGGTGTTTGGCCGCAATTTCGGCCTGCCGCTTGAGACGACCGATGTCAACGGCCGCGATGTTCGGTCGCTGTGTACGGAGGGGTTTTGTCCGGATTTTTGTCGTCTGGTGCACGCGTCCAAGGTTGGGATGGGCCGGTGCCGGCAGGATCGCCTGCGGAGCCTGAATCTGTCCATTGAGACCGGCCAGCCCTACATCACGTTGTGCCATGCGGGTATTGTGCTGGTGTGTGTGCCGATGATGGATGGCGATCTGCCGCTGGGCGGGGTGTTTTTCGGCAAGTGCGTCTGGGAGCCGGTGGACGAGACGACCTGTCAGGATGTGTCCAAGCGACTGCGGGGGCTGCGCTTTGGCTTGGGCGCCAAGGACGCGGCATTGCGGGCTCTGCCGGTGGTCTCGGCGCGGCGGATTCATGAGGCGGCCGAGTTTTTGTATGTGCTGCTGTACCAGATGACCGATCTTGACCCGCAGGTGGTTCAATGGCGTCGGCAGCGGTCGGTACAGCAGGCCGAGATCGGTGAGATTATCCAGGAAAGCAAACTGCTCAGCAGTGAGCAGAGTTACCCGTACGACCTTGAGTGTCAATTGATTGCCAAGGTCAAGCTGGGCGACCGCACGGGGGCCAGGGAGATTTTGAATCTTCTGCTGGGCAAGATCATGTTCTTTAATCCCGGCAATGTCAATCTGCTCAAGGCGCGGCTGGTGGAACTGCTCAGCGTGCTCAGTCGGGCCGCGGCCCAGGGCGGGGTGGATATCAATATGCTGCTGAGCAAAAACCTGACATACATCGACACGGTGCTGCGGCTCGGGACGCAGGAGGATCTGTGTATCTGGATCAGCCGGGCGCTGGATGAGTTTATCGAAAGCGTTTACAGCTCTCAGGACGCCCGCAAGATTTCCCAGCTCAGGCCGGCGATGGAGTATATGCAGTATCATTTCGATCAGCCGCTGACGCTTGAGGATATCGCCCGGCAGGCCTATTTGAGTGTGTCACGGCTGTCGCATCTGTTTAAGGAGCAGATGGGGGTTACGGTGGTGGACTACCTGACAAACATTCGCATCAATCAGGCCAAACAGCGGCTGATCACCAGCGACAGCACGTGTACGCAGATCTGTTTTGAGGTGGGCTACAACAACCAGAGCTATTTTACCCGCGTTTTCAAGCAGGTTGTGGGGATGACGCCGCGCCAATTTCGGATGGAAAACAAGCGACAATGAAGGCCGGTGTATGCCGGAATATTAATTTTGTGTTGTGTCGGCGGTATAAAGCGGCTATGCTATGATCGTGTCAGTTTGGGACGGAAATGATAATTTTCAGTTACAGGAGTCGCGCGATGGATATTTTTAACTTTGCGATCAAAATGGAAAAAGACGGCGAAGCATTTTATCGAGACATGGCCGAGCAGGTGGACGAAAAAGGGGTCAAGGAAATCCTCAATATGCTGGCCGACGATGAGGTCAAGCACGCCCGGGCGATAGAGCAGATCCGCGGACGCACCACCGAGATGGCTGAGACGGAGATTCTGGACAAGGCGCGCAATATTTTTGAGCGGATGAAAGATTTCCATGAGGACTTTGACTTTGACCACAGCCATGAACAGTTGTATCGCCAGGCGATGAAGATCGAGCAGAACAGTATTGATTTTTATCTGGATCGCGCCGATCAGGTCGAAGACGGCCAGCAAAAGGCGCTCTTTTTGCGACTGGCCCAGGAAGAGAAAAAGCACTTTAACCTGCTCAAGGGAATGGCCGAATTTGTCAATCGCCCCAAGACCTGGCTGGAAAATGCCGAGTGGTATCATTTGGAAGAGTATTGATTCAGGGTTATCCAGGACATGCCTGTTTCGACCCTGCTTGGCCTGATGCAAAAGCTGTCACCTGACAAAGCTGCCCGGATGATGGCCTATCTTCCCCATACGGTAAGCTCTGAGATAGCGGCCGGTGTATGTATATGTTGTCGAGGACAGCGGCGATCACCGATATTACGGGCGTGAGCATTTATCTGGGCTTAAGCACTATTTTTCTGGCGTTATTACTTTAGAAAGATAAAACACACTGAATACTGCCGGAGCGAAAAAATGACCGCCGTCATGTTAAGTTCACATGAAGTTCTGATCATCGTAATTGTTGTGGCGGTGACGGTGTTTTTTGTGTCCAGGCGAAAATAATGGCGAATAGATGCATTAATCGCCCACCCTGATATGAGGGGACGATCTGTCATAGCTTGCCTCTTTTTCAAAAAGGCGAAAAAGGTCCTTAAAATAGTAACATGGTGCAATTTCAACTGTGCGGGGTGATTTCGTACTCCGAGGTCAAATGCGCTTGCATCGCCGCGATTTTTGGCGTACATTAACATCATTATTTTCAGACATGTAATGGAGTCCTGTGCCCATGGCAAAAAAAGCAAAAGTCTCTGTTGTCGATCAGATCAAAGACAACGCCAACACCGTCTATAAAAAAATACTGGCCAGTCAGAAGCCGACGATGAGTACGCCGATTCGGTCGCTGTCGAACGTCAAATACAGTGCGCGCAAAGGTTTTTTTGAAATGCAGGACCGCGCTAAAAAACGCACGCTGACCGTCAGTACCGTCAAAACATTCGCCCAGACACTGCGGATGATGGCCCTGTCCAAGGGGCTGGTCGAAACCGACGACATCGCCACCAAGCGAGAGGCTTATTACATTTCAAAGAACTGGGGCAAGGCCGGCTTTGCCGAGCAGCCCGAATCCGATACCATCATGGACGATATCGAGGCGATGTTCGGCGTCAACCGCGAGCAGCTCAAGTTCGTTCCCGAAGAAAAGGGCGGCGACGTAGCCGGCAAGCTGATCGTCGTGGACAAAGACGCCTCGGGCAAAAAGCTGCGTATCGACTGCACCAAGTTCGGTTCCGGGGCCTATTCCATCCCGGTCGAAGTTGAGGATTTGAAATTCGAAAGCAAGGCCACATTCATCCTCGCGATCGAAACGGCCGGGATGTTCCAGCGCCTGGTCAAATACGACTACTGGAAAACCGCCAACTGCATTCTGATCAGCATGGGCGGCGTGCCGACGCGGGCCTGCCGGCGTTTCATCCGGCGCCTCAGCGACAGCCTCAAAGTGCCGGTCTATGCCTTTGTCGACGGCGACCCCTACGGCTATTTCAACATTTACCGAACGCTGAAGGTCGGCTCCGGCAACGCGGCGCACCTCAATGAGTTCTTCTGCGTGCCGAAGGTCTCCTTTTTGGGCGTCACGCCGCAGGACATCAAAGACTACGACCTGCCGACCCATCCGCTCAAAGAAGTCGATATCAAACGCGCCAAGGACGCCCTGAAAAACGATCCGTTCGTCAAGCACCATAAGCCATGGCAACAGGCCATCAACCAGATGCTCAAGCTGGGTGTACGTGTCGAGCAGCAGGCCTTCGCCAAGCACGGCCTGGATTTCGTTGTCAATCAATACCTGCCGAATAAAATCAATCATGTGTCAAAGTTTCTGCCCTGAGCCGAGTACAATGAATCAGATTTTAGCGGACAGATTGAAGCACCTGCAGGATTCAATCGGTCAGGCATGCGCTCGCGCCGGCCGGTCGGAAAAATCCGTGCGCCTTGTCATTGTCACCAAGACCGCTCCGCCGGAGCTGGTCAAGGATGTCATCCGGCTGGGCGGGGTCGAGCTGGGCGAAAGCCGTGCCCAGCGCCTCACCCAGATCGCCGCCGAGATCAACACATTCCTGAGCGAAAATGCCGACCAGCCTGACATTCCCAAAGCGGTTCACTGGCACATGATCGGCCATCTGCAGCGCAACAAAGTCAAAACCATCCTGAAACACTGCCGGATGATTCAGTCGGTCGATACCCTCCGCCTGGCCGAGGAAATCAACACCTGTGCCTACAAGATGGGCATTCATACCGATATCCTGCTGCAGGTCAACTGTTCCGGCGAGCCCCAGAAGTACGGCGTACCCGTCGGGGCATCCCTGCATCTGGCCGAACAGATCGCCACCATGCCCAATCTGCGGCTGACGGGACTGATGACCATGGCCCCGCTGACAAAAGAGGCCGACCGCGTCCGGGCCTGCTTTGCCCGCGCAAAAGAAGTCTTCGAGGACATCCGTGCCGAAAAAATCGCCGGCGCCAAATTCAAGCACCTCAGTATGGGCATGAGCCAGGATTATCAGATCGCCATCGAAGAAGGCGCCACCATGCTGCGTATCGGATCGGCCCTGTTTGCCTGAGTATCGCGTCCGATAAACCCGTCCGGCCGTTTTTGTCTGTCAGACTGTAAAAAATTCACATTCCGCCGGTGAACTTGCCTGCCCAAATGGCCGACATACGGATATGGTAAACGCAAACGTCGATACTTTATGCCATACAACCACCGCGCCGGTCAATGTCTTGTTTGTGGACTGCCGGACGGCGTTCGTTGACAAGCTCGTCCCCCGGCTCATCGCCGGCAAATTGAGCTGGGGACAGGTTTCGTTTTCGCAGCTTCAGGATTGCCTCGAAAGCCGCGCCATCATCGGATCGGTTGTCTTCGGGCCGTCCGTGGTCGATGCCGCCGGCACGGATGTACTGTCACGTTTAATAAAATCGCTCCAAAAACAGCACACCGCGATTTATTTTTTGAAAAAAGGTCCGCCGCTCACGCCGGAAAATCCCCTCCTGACCGTCCTTGCCGACCCGACCGAAAGCGAGCTTGTCGTGCGGCTGGAAACCGCCGCCCTGTTTGCCCGCCAGCGCCGCATTGAGCAGCGCGGACAGGTATTGCACGACGACCTTCCCGAACAGCTTGAGTTGGCCGGCCAGGTCCAGCGCAACTTTCTGCCGGCCCGGCTGCCGCACACCGCCGGCGTTCACTGGTCGACGATGTTCCGCCCGGCCCAGTGGGTCTCCGGCGACATCTATGATGTTTCACGGCTGGACGAAAAGCATATCGGCTTCT
>SKKI01000279.1 GCA_007121565.1 Phycisphaerae bacterium | reverse complement strand
TTATCCGCGATTGAAATCTCCGCCTGATCGTCGATGCGGCGTGTCCGCACACAAATCTGCCCGCGCTTATACAGCCCCTTATCAATCTTGTCTTTGATACTGTGGCCGGCATTGATTAGCAGATTTATCATCGCCTGGCTGATCTCATCGGTTGAACAATACACCTCCGACAGCGCCGAATCCAGTTCCGTTTTCACCTCAACGGTGTATTTCAACTCGTTTCGCAGCAGCGTCAAGGAGCTGTGAATAACGCGATTCAAATCCGCCCTGGCCATGCGCCGTTCGTTCAGATGTGAAAAGTCGCGCATCGCCGCGACCAATGTGCTGATGCGCTCGATACCCTCCAGACTCTGGCGAATCGCGTCCGGGGCCTCACTGAGGATAAACGACAACTCCGACGGGCCCGGCGCCCCGGACTGACACTCAAGCCCTGCCTGTCGAAGGTTCTGCTGCTGGTGTCTGTATTGCAGGCACAGCGCCTCCCACGCCTCTGCCAGAAAATGCAGATTGTCGCCGATAAACTGAATCGGCGTATTGATCTCGTGCGCGATACCGGCGGCCAGCCGCCCCATGTTCTGTAAAAGCTGGGTTCGCTCCAAATCCTTCTGGGCCTGCCGCAGCGCGGTGATGTCTTCAATGCAGCCGTTCCAGCAGACCGGCAAGCCCTCACCCTTGGAAGCGCGCCGGGCCGTATGGCGAACTATGCGCACCGCCTTGCCGGCAGCCAGACGATAGTCAACCGTGAACGCCTCCCGGCACTCCGCGGCTGCGGCGGCGATCGCCTCCGGCAGGATATGGCGATCGGTCGGATGGATCTGTTCAAGCCAGTCGCGGCCATCGTCGACAAACGCACTGGGCGACACGCCGGTCCACCGCTCGACGGACCCGCTGACATACGCCAATCGGATGGCGTCATCCAGCCAATAACACCGGAAAAATACTTGATCAAGGCCATCCAGAAAGGCCTCAAATTCCGCTTGTGCCGTCAGGATGTCGGCTCCATGCAACATCGCTTAAAAGGCCCCTGTATCTAAAGCATTTTCATATAGTTACACAACATCAATTCGACCAAATCACCGCGGCAATTTAGCAGCATCCCGAACAGTTTGTCGATATTTCCGGCGTAATGATAAAAAAGCTGCCGGCGATGTCCCATAAAAAAACCGCCTTCCAAAATATGGAAAGCGGCCAACTTGTCTTGTCCGATATGGAACTGTCTGTACCTGCTCGTGTGATGTGATGCGGCCTCAGGCGGTAATCGCTCGCCAGCCCTGATTGAGCTCCTCAAGTATGCCGATCACCTCGCGAATCATCTGCGGATCTTTTTGCGCGTTGGCGTCGGTCAGATGCTTGTGCATAAAATGGTACAGACTGCGCAAGTTCTGGGCAATTTCCCCGCCGCGTTCCATATCCAGCACGGTGTTCAATTCAAACAAAATATCCTGTGCTTTGGCGATATGACGCCCCTTGGCGGCGTAATCACAGCGTTCAATGTCCGCTATCGCCTGGCGCAGAAAGCGAACCGCCCCGTCGTACAGCATCACAATCAGCCGTCCGCGGCTCTGCGTGCTGACGGCGGTTTCCTGATACGTTTCGAATCCGTTCATAATCGTTTTCCCTCCGACGCGGCTTTCTGGCGCCGGTCAAAATGGATCAGTCTGCATTGACGTTGGGATTTCGATCAAAGGTTCACAAACGCTCGGAAGACGACTGCGCCGCCTGTGACGCAGCCGCCTGCCGAGATCTTTGATCGAACTGTGTTATCGGCCTTCCGGTCATCTCAAGCCGATATCAGAGGCGCTTATCCCAACAGCGACAGCGCCATCTGCGGCATCATGTTCGCCTGTGCGAGCATCGATACACCGGCCTGAGACAGCACCTGGTTGCGGGTCAATGCGGCCATCTCGGTCGAAACATCCACATCCGATATGCGCGATTCAGAGGCCATCATATTCTCTGTCTGGATGTTCAGCACCTCGGTCGTGCTTTCCAGGCGGTTCATCATGTAACCGAACATCGCCCGGGCACTGTCCTTGTTCTCAATCGCGGTGTGAACCGTGGCCAACGCCGACTGGGCATTGGCGGCGGTGTCGATACTGACGCTGGAACTGATCCCCAGTGCAGAAGCGGTCACATCGACCCCGTCGACGGTGATTTCCTGACCGACACCGAAATGGATGGTTGCACTGCCAGAGGCATCGTTGAGCAGGTTGATGCTGTTGAACTCGGTGCTGCCGGCAATTCGGTCGATCTCGGCGGCCATTTCCGTAAACTCATTGTTCATAATGTTGCGCTGCATATCGGAATACGAGCCGGTGGAGGCCTGTTCGGCCAGCTCTTTCATCCGAATCAGCGCGTTGTTAATGGTCGCCATCGCGCCTTCCATTGTCTGCAGCATACTGATGCCGTCATTGGCATTGCGCGTGCCCTGCCTGAGCACTGCAATGTCGGCCCGCATCAGCTCACGCACCGCCAGCCCCGCGGCATCATCTTTGGCGCTGTTGATGCGCAGGCCGCTGGACAAACGCTCCACCGACTTGGCCAAAGCACCGTAGCTTTGTCCCAAATGCCGGGAGGCGTTTTCCGCCATGATGTTGTTCTTGATCGTCAGCATTTCTGTACTCCTAACAAAATTAGTTTTTCGTATGCCCCTGTCAGGACATCTTGAATAGATACGCGTTGCTAAACGAAACGTCGCACACACGGCGTTTCATTGTCCATTATCGACATTCTCAGAGGGGGCTTAAGGCGCAAAAACGGCCCAAGACAGGGGTTTTGGCCAACGCCCGATAGTGCGTTGGCCGACGATAGTAAAAGTAAATCCGGGGCGTATAAAATTTTTTAAAAATTTTTTTTGGAAAAAATTACCGAAAAAACCATCGGAATGTACAGTGCGGCCGGCGTGCCTGGGCATACCGGAAGCTGAAACAATCAAAGGAACTGTATCATTAAGGCGGGACGCCTTTTTATCGGGCGGATATTCGGCCGTTTGTCATGGATGAAAGCGCGACATGAAAAGCCGCTGTGCGCGCATAAAAAAAGAGACGCCGGTCACTGTGCCGCGTCTCTTTTCAACTGCGTCATGTTGTGTAAGGGCCAGGCGCACTCAGGCGGTAATCTTCCGCCACGCACCGGCCAGATCATCCAGCATCGCAATCACTTTATCGAGCATTAGGGGATCGTTTTTGAGATTGGCATCGCCCAGGTAACGCCAGATAAAATTATACAGCGAACGCAGGTTCTGCGCGATCTGGCCGCCCTTGTCCATATCCAGCGACGTATTCAGCTCAAAGAGGATGTCGCGGGCCTTGCTGATATAGCGGTTGCGTCCGGGAATATCGTTGGCGTCCATGCATTGGCGCGCCTGGCGAAGAAACTTGATCGCCCCGTCATACAGCATCACCACCAGCCGGCCTCGGCTTTGGGTATTGACGGTGTTTTGCTGATACACTGATACGGCGTCCATAAGCAGCTCCTATATATTGTGCAGCACTCTTGTTTTACCCGACTACAGAGGATGGTTCGATACCGGAGTACCGAACCACCCTGCAGTCATGGTAAGAAGCTCGTTACAAGAAATTATCCCAGAAGCGTCAGCGCCATCTGAGGCATCATATTCGCCTGCGACAGCATCGAGATACCGGCTTGGGCCAGAACCTGGTTGCGGGTCAGGGCCGCCATTTCGGTCGCCACGTCCACATCCGAGATGCGCGACTCGGAGGCCATCAGGTTTTCCGTCTGGATGTTCAGCACTTCGTTGGTGCTTTCCAGGCGGTTCATCATATAACCGAACATTGCCCGGGCGCTGTCTTTCAGTTCGATCGCATTTTTGAGATCACTCAATGCGGATTGGGCCTGTCCGGCGTTTGAAATATTAAGCGTGCTGATCCCCAGTGCCGAGGTCCGAACATCCACCGACTGGACATTGATGGTCTCTTCCGACCCGAAATGAATGATCGCCGAATTGGCCGAGGCATCGGTATTAAGCAGATTGATACTGTTGAATTCGGCGCTGTTGGCAATGCGGTCAATTTCCTCAATCATCTGCGCGAACTCATTGTTCATAATGCGGCGCTGGGCGTCCGAATAGGAGCCGGTGGCCGCCTGCTCGGCCAGCTCACTCATCCGAATGAGAATGCCGTTGATCGAGGCCATCGCCCCTTCCATCGTCTGGAGCATGCTGATGGCGTCATTGGCATTGCGTGCGCCCTGTTTGAGCACGGCGATGTCCGCTCGCATCAGCTCCCGTACCGCCAGCCCGGCGGCATCGTCTTTGGCGCTGTTGATCCGCAGGCCGCTGGACAGCCGCTCCACGGATCGGGCAAGGGCCGAGTAACTTTGCCCCAAATGACGAGCGGCGCTTTCTGCCATGATGTTGTTTTTAATTGCTAACATAGGACTTCTCCTTACCACTGAAAAAAGTTAAACTTGCCATTAAACAAGCGTATCTCAAAATGTATATCACCGATAAAAACCGTTCTGTGATACCAGTTCAAAATACATTATCGGAGACTTTTGAGGCTTCTTAAGGGGTTTGTCGAATTTCTTTGTAAAATCCAATAAAATGAACGCTGCCGCATCAACGAAGCTGTTTATTATCGGAGCCGCTGCGGGCCGGGCGTTGTGTCAGGAGGAGAAAAAGGCGGCCCCGGCGTTTTGTGCTTGCCAAATAAAGGCCGCAGCCGATAGAATATCGCAAAAAGAGACACTTATTTTGGAGTACAATTATGGATAACCAGACACTGATCCGCCGCATCAAGGAAACGTCTTATCTGGAAGGCGATTTTGTACTGCGCAGCGGCAAACGCAGCACCTACTATCTGGACAAATATCTCTTTGAGACCCAGCCGGACGTCCTGCGGGCGCTGGGCAAGGCCTTTTGCGGCCATTTGAGCGAGGACGTCACACGGATCGCCGGCGCCGAGCTGGGCGGGGTGGCCCTGGCCGCGGCCACGGCGATGGAGGCCGAAAAGCCCTGGGTCATCATTCGCAACAGCAAAAAAGACTACGGCACAAGTAAAATGATCGAAGGAAAACTCGAGCCCGGCGATGGGGTGCTGCTGGTCGAGGACATCGCCACCACCGGCGGACAGGTCCTCGAGGCGGCCAAAATCATCACCGCCGCCGGGGCGACCGTCAAAAAAATCGTCTCCGTCATCGACCGCAAACAAGGCGCGCGTGAGCAGATCGAACAGGCCGGCTTTGTTTTTGACAGCCTGATGACCAAAGACGATCTGGGCATCAACGACTAATCGTCCCATCACGCCGCCAAAGCGGGCGAATTCATTGATGCCCGATCGCCTCAGCGGTCAAAAGTAAACCTGCATACGCATCATATAGATACTGTAATGCTCCCGAAAGGTCGGCAGGCGAAGCTGTGTGAGCAATGTCTCCAATTCCTTGTTCACACTCACAGGGCGGCCTCCAGAAGTTGGTCATAGACGCCCAGGTCAATATCGGCGATAAACACATCGGTCACTGTCTCCGGCCGGGTCTGGGCGTGAACCATCGCCTCGATCCGTTCAAAGCTGATATATTGATT
>SKKI01000060.1 GCA_007121565.1 Phycisphaerae bacterium | reverse complement strand
GTGCTTCAGTCCATCGGCGCCGATTACGAAGTGATTATTGTCAATGACGGCAGCAGCGACCGGACCGGCTCGATTGCCGACCGGCTGGCCGCTGAGAACCCCCGCATTCGTGTGGTGCATCATCCGGCCAATCGCGGCTACGGCGCTGCGCTGCAGAGCGGATTTCGCGCTGCGCGCAAAGAGCTGGTCTTTTATACCGACGGCGACGGCCAGTTTGATCTTGACGAGCTGCCGCCGCTGTTGGAGTTGATGGATCGCTTTGATATTGTAAGCTGCTACCGGATTAACCGGCAGGACGGGCCGATTCGCAAACTCAACGCCTTCTGCTGGACGCGGTTGGTCGGGCTTGTGTTCGGGCTGTCGCTCAAGGATATTGACTGCGCCTTTAAGCTCTACAAACGCAGTGTCTTTGACGGGATGGAGATGCTCAGCAGCGGCGCCTTGATTGATACCGAAATTCTGGCGCGCGCCGTCCGCAAGGGCTGCCGCATTACCCAGGTCGGCGTGCGGCATTATCCGCGATGTGCCGGCAGGGCCACCGGCGCCAATCCAAAAGTGATTCTGAAGGCTTTTAAAGAACTGTTCGCGCTTCGCCGTCAAATCGTCCGATCGGATCAGCGATGAAAGTCTATCGAACGCAACAGTATATTCGTCCCGATTTGCAGGCGCACATCCACGCGCGGGATATGCTGGACAATGTCCACAAGCTGCGCAGCCTCTGTCCGCAGCGCACGCGATTCTGCGCTGTTGTCAAAGCCAACGCTTACGGCCATGGAATCAGTGAGGTGGTCAATATTCTCAACCGGGCCGAGGTGGATGCCTTTGCGGTGGCAACCTTTTATGAAGCGCTGCACATCGCGCCGCTGGCCGACGGCAAGCCGATTTTGATTCTCGAGCCGGTCAATCCCGCCTGGTCGGCCGAGCAGATTCGCATTTGTGCCCGCGAAGGGTTTGAATGTGTCCCCGCGTCGCCGGATGCGCTGCATTATATGCAGGACAGTCTTGCCGACACGTCGTTTGTGCTGCGTCTGCATCTGGATATTGAAACGGGCATGGGACGCTGGGGCATTGTCCCTGCCCAGGCCGGCGCGATGCTCAGCATGATCGATGACAGCGGCCATCTGGCCGCTGCGGGTGTCTTTACGCATTTCGCCACCGCCGATGAAGAGGATCTGTCGTATGCTTATGAGCAAGTCGAGCGGTTTGAGCGGTTTCTTGATCGTTATAATCTTAAAGACCGCCGGGATCTGGCCATTCACGCATCCAACAGCGCCGGCACGATAAAGCTGCCGCAGGCGCATTATGATATGGTGCGCTGCGGCATCGCCATGTACGGCTATTATCCCCGGCGCATGGCGGATGCGCCGATTCAGCTTAAGCCGGTTCTGCGGCTCGAGGCGCCGGTTGCGCATCTTCACCACATACCGGCGGGGCATTCGGTCAGTTATGGGCGTTCATTTGTAACGACACGGCCGACGCGTGCCGCCGTGATTCCGCTCGGTTATGCCGATGGTTATCGGCGGTGTTTTTCCAATTGTGCAAAGATGAAAATCGGCTCGCACGTCGTGCCGGTCATTGGCCGCGTATGTATGGATCAGGTCATTCTCGATGTCACCGACGTGCCCGACGTCCGGGCCGGACAGATGGTCACCGTGCTGGACAACGATCATGATTCGCCGTGTTCGGCCTATGCGCTGGCCGCGTTGGCCGATACCATTTGTTACGAAATGCTGACTTTGATTCATGCGCATGTGAACCGTATTGTGCATTAAAAAGAAAGAAGCGTACCACTGCCATGCTGGATTTTACCGCTAAACGGACCACCCATTTATTTGTGTACGGATCGCTTCGCGAGCCGTCGATTTTCGAGTCGGTCTGTGGCTTCAGCTTTACGCTCAAGCCCTCCGAGTCGAACCCGTGGAATGTGCTGACCGCGGAGCTGGCGATGCTGCCCGATTACCGTCGCGTCAGCCCGGACAATGTCTATTTCTACGCGGTTGCGGACCCGACGGCAAAAATCCAGGGGTTTGTCATTTACGATGTGCCGCCCTCGGCGATGGGGGGGATCGATAAATATGAAGGCAAGCACTACAAGCGCGAAACAGTCATCGTCAACACCGCCCACGGCCCGGTCGAGGCCCAGGCCTACCTGGCCAGTGCTCGCTCGATGAAAAAACGCTTCGGCGACCGCTTTCATGTCAACCTGATTCACGAATTGTGGCTGCGCAGGCGGATTGAGAAGTTTTTTGACACGCATACCCGGCCCGGAGAAAAATCGCCCGACGCCAATATCGAACGCATGGCCCGCCGGGAATTGGTCGGCACCACCGAGCGCGATCTGGTTGTCAGCCATCTCGGTCAGGATGCCGTCAGCGACTACTATCTGGAACATGAATTGAGCCGACCGGTACCGTCCATCCTGCCGTTGATGAAAGACAAACAGGTCTTGCCGTACCTGGACAACTACCTGGCGCTGGTGATTAAGCAGACGCTGCTGAATCATTTTGAGTCGCTGATCCATGAACATTTTCGCTATGAGCTGAACCGTCTGGGTCCCAGCTCCCGGTATTTCAACCGGACGCTGAGTGTGCTCATTGCGCTGCGGATGGTCAACAGCAATCGGTCGGCCGTTGAGATGATTCTTCGCCGCGGACTGGAAACCATGCCCTCCGGCGGGCGTTATGATCTGATGGACTATATTAAATATGCCATCTCCGCGGCGGAAAATACCTTTGACCCCCGCGTCGTCAACGGCGACATGCAGATCATCTACAATAACTTGCACCCCGGCCTGGTGCCGATGGGGGCGGAGGTCGAATTCAGCAATGTCGGTGTTCGGGCCATCGATCAGACGCTGGCGCATCAGGATCCGGTCTTTGACGGATTCCGTTATTTTTACGACTTTATGCTGGATGTGCTGACCTGGCGTCTGGGCGGCTATGTGGACGATCATTCCGGCGATCCCGGGCCCGGCAAGCGGGGCTTTTTTGAGCTG
This sequence comes from Phycisphaerae bacterium, assembly GCA_007121565.1. Classification (GTDB taxonomy): domain Bacteria; phylum Planctomycetota; class Phycisphaerae; order Sedimentisphaerales; family Anaerohalosphaeraceae; genus T3Sed10-213. Next base: position 2,595 of record SKKI01000060.1, on the reverse strand, counting down.
GCGCCGGGGCGACTGAACACCCTCGGCGAAATCTCCAAGCCCGCCACCTCCGACCCGTGGGTGCTGAATCAGTTGATTTACGAAATCACGCGGTTTTATCCGGTCACTCCCCACAGCCTGCATCTGTCCTTCCAGCTTCGCCGCTCGCAGATCGGCAAGCAAAACACCCTGCCGATGAGTTTGGTCAAGTGCTTGTTTGTCCTTGGCGGCGGGGCGCAGGTGACCAAAAGCGGCCGGCTGGCAGTGTCGCGGATGATTCAAAAAGAAATTCAGCGCAGCGACTGCGGCGAGGAGCTGATCTTTGCCCGCACGAGCAAGCGCCGCTACAAGATGACGCCCGATACCGCCCCCTCTCAGGGGGCCAAGTATCCTATCTACATCAATCAGTATAAATTCGTCCGTCTGGAAAGCCGCGCCAACTATGAGCCGCTGATTATGGCGCTCAAGGGCCTGCAGCTTTCGCTCAATCCCGGCGATTATCTGACCGCCGAGCAGCTTGACTCCAGTCGCCGTTTGCGCAATGAATATCACGACCTGCGCGAGTGGGCCGCTAACCCTGAGCCCATTTCGCGGCGAACCAAGGGGCGTTTTCTTGACGCGATTTACGACGGCCTGATGCACGAAGCCCACCAACGCCCGTACCATAAGCTGCACTACATCGAGTGGGCGCTGGGAGCGATTGACTTGCAGATTCGCATGTTCAACAAGAAATTGATGGAAAACGCCGAGCCGAATGTCCCCGAAGGACTGTAGAGACCGGAGGCGATCAGTAAGCTGTCGATAGGGCCGTTTATGATAATTTACGGTAACACCAGCGAGCGGGTCTGTATCACGGAGAAATGATCGAAAAACGCCCCGGCCTGTCAAATGGGCCGAGGCCTTAAGGTGTCCCTCCGTTGTTTTATTCTTCGAGTTTTTTGATGCGCGGCTGTGGTGAACGCGGTGAGGGGACGTCTGTCTCCTGCAGATAGCGCATCTCATTGGCAGTCAGCACCGGCTCATCGATAATACGCGGCGTGATGAAGATAACCAGTTCACTGTTGACGGTGCTTTCGCCCTCGAAGCGGAACAGTCCTCCCAGCAGCGGCAGGTCGCCGAGCAACGGGATCTTATTGACACGCTGGCGTGCATCCTGTTTTTTCAGGCCGCCGATGACGACGGTCTCACCGTCTTGGATGAGGGCAGTGGTGACTGTTTCGCGTTTGGCAATAATCGGCTGGGGCGGCAGATTTTGCGCGCCCAGTGTCACCTCCCCGGTGCGGATACTGAATTCGGGATTGAGGTGAAGGCGGATCAGGCCTTCACGGGTCAGGTTCGGGATGACACGCAGCATTACACCGACATCGCGAAACTGCGTGGTGCCGATTTGGCCGCCGCCGGCGGTTTCGGTCAATTCCTGATAGGGGATTTCCTCAACGATCTTGATCTCGGCCTGCTGTTTGTCGAGCACGAGAATGCGCGGATTAGCCAGCAGTTTGGCGCGAATATCTTCCTGTGCGGCTCGCAATACCGCATCGATGTTGACACTGCTGTTGAGAATGCCGTAGCGCAGCAGCGATGAGGTGGTTGTATTGCTCGTACTGCCGGACAGGGCGCCGATAAGATGGGGATTGCTTTTGGAATCGCGCAGCACATTGCCAAGGTTTTCGTAATCGTTGCCCAGTGTTCCGTCACCGGGGGGGCCGTAACTGGTTGCCGTACCGACCTGCCACTCGACGCCAAGATCAAGGCTGTCGGTGGAGGTGATGTCATAGATCCGCGCCTCGACAAGGATCTGCGGGGTGATGCGGTCGATTTCGTCGATGAAGGAATCGATCGCTTTGATTTTGCTTTCGACATCGGTGACGATGATGTTGCCGGTTCCGGCGTTGGAGGAGATGGAGCCCTGGTCGGACAGGAAGTTGCGAAGGGCCCGCTCCACGTCGGTCACATCGGCATAGGTGATCCGATAGACCGTGCTGACCAGGCGTTCGCGGACTTCAAAAATTTCATCCTGGGGCACCACGCGGATCATATTGTCAGTGGCCACATAGCCGTAGCCGTGGACGCTGAGGATGTTGTCCAGGGCTTCGTGAAGGGGGATATCCTTCAAAACCGCCGTGACCCTGCCTTCCACGCGGGGGCTTTTGATAATATCGATCTCCGCCTGTCGGGCCAGGACCATCAGCACATCATCGATGTTGGTTCTCTGAAAATCCACGCTGACGACCTGCTGCATCCGCTGCTGGACGGGGGTCATCCTGGCCGAGCGTGTTGTGCCGGGTGTCAGGACGTCGGCGGCCCCTGCCTGCAGGGCCGGACAGGTCAGTATGACCGCGACGCAGCACAGTATTAATCGTCGGGTTCTTGCTCGCGTATTCATAGTGTATCCTCTTAAATTCGCTTATGTTTGTTTGCTTACTCTTTGGATTCCACGCCTTGAGTCCAGCGCTTGCCGTCGCGTTCCAATTCGACCCCGTGTCGGGAGATTTTGACAATACGAACATCGGCCAGCGTCTGGCCTTCGGTGGCGATCTGGTCACCGATGATTACCGTCCGCTGGCTGTCGCTGTAGACGATGCCGCGAATCACCAGCTCCGGGGCTTTTTCGACCGG
>SKKI01000240.1 GCA_007121565.1 Phycisphaerae bacterium | reverse complement strand
TTTTTAGTTGTCGTCATAATCTGAGCTATTGTATCATGAAGAAGCGGTTCCGTCAATAAAATCCTGGCGGGAGTGGCTGAATCCGAGCCGTTTGGTTTGTCGGACTTGATGTAAATTCTTATTTTAAAATAGATTATGTAATCATTACAAAGCTTGAGAATTTTTTGGAGAACGTAAAATTAGATTAGTTTTCCAGATTATAAAATAAGAAAATCTAATGTTTCTTCCGGCGTACATTCAGGGCTGTGCCTGGATTCATATAAAATGGGTTGCAAGGGTACGAGGTGTTCGGTAGGATAACCCCTGTTTTTAGAGTGAAAACAAAGAACTTAAAAAAAGGAAAAAGGTAGAACAATGGCGGAACTTATGAAAAGTACGGGTCTGACCTCACTGGACCAGTTATGCGTGCAAACGATTCGATTTTTGTCCATGGAAGGCGTTCAGGCGGCCAAATCCGGCCATCCGGGAATGCCGATGGGGATGGCCGCGCCGGCCTATGCGCTCTGGACACGGCACCTGCGTCATAATCCCGCCGATCCGAACTGGATCAACCGTGACCGGTTTGTGCTCTCAGCCGGGCACGGCAGTATGCTGATTTATTCGCTGCTGCACCTGTGCGGCTATGATCTGCCGCTGGAGGAGCTGAAAAACTTTCGCCAGTGGGCCAGCAAGACGCCGGGCCATCCCGAATATGGCCACACGCCGGGGGTAGAAGTGACCACCGGCCCCCTGGGACAGGGCATTGCCAATGCGGTGGGCATGGCCATCGCCCAGAAATACCTGGCCGACCGTTATAATACCGCCGACCATAAGCCGTTTGACTATACGATATTCACCATCAGCGGCGACGGCTGTATGCAGGAGGGCATCAGCGGCGAGGCCAGCAGCCTGGCCGGGCATCTGGGGCTGGACAATCTGGTCGTGATCTACGACGACAATGAGATTACCATTGACGGGGCCACGAGCCTGTCGTTCAGCGAAGATGTCGCTCAGCGCTATCGCGCTTACGGCTGGAATGTGATCGAGGTGGTCGGCGACGGACACGACATCGAAGCCTTTGACAACGCGATAGAGATTGCCAGGGCCCAAACCGACAAACCGACGCTGATCAAGTTTCGCTCACACATCGGCTACGGCAGTCCGAATTTTGTCAATACCCACACTGCCCATGGCGCACCGCTGGGCGACGATGAGATTAAGCTGATCAAGAAAAATTTCGGCTGGGATCCGGACAAGAGCTTTGTGGTTCCCGATGAGGTTGCCGAGCACATGGGCGGATGCAAGGCCAAAGGACAGGCCCAGCAGGCCGACTATCAACGGATGTTTGACGCCTGGGCCAAGGCCAATCCGCAGTTGGCGGCCGAACTCAAGGACGCACTGGCGGAAAAGGGGGCCATTGAGCCGGACAAGTTGCCGACCTTTGACCCGGCCAAGCCCCTGGCCACACGCGCCGCCTCCGGCAAGACGCTTGAGGCACTGATGCCGGGTATGCCGCTGGTCGTCGGCGGCTCGGCGGACCTGACGCCCTCGAACAATACCTGGTTCAAAGGGGCCGAGAACTTTTCCAAAGCCAATCGTGGCGGCCGTTATATCCGCTACGGCGTCCGCGAACACGCCATGGGCGCGATCATGAACGGCATCGCGGTCAGCAAGATCGTGCGGCCTTACGGCGGGACGTTTCTGGTGTTTGCCGATTATATGCGCCCGGCGATCCGCGTTGCGGCGCTGTCGGGCTATCCGACGATCTTTGTCTTTACCCACGACAGCATCGGTGTCGGCGAGGACGGCCCGACCCATCAGCCGGTCGAGACCGTTGCCTCGCTGCGGGCGATTCCGAGTCTGAAGGTCTTCCGACCGGCCGACGCCAACGAAACGGTGCGGATGTGGCGCTATATGCTGACCCATACCGACGGCCCGGCGGCCACCGCGCTGACACGGCAGGGCCTGCCGGTGCTGGATCCGGCCAAGTATCCGGCAATGAAGGATTTTGACAAGGGCGCCTATGTGCTCATCCAGGCCGACAAGCCCGATGTGCTGCTGCTGGCGACCGGCTCGGAGGTGCAGTTGGCGCTGGCCGCTGCCGAGCAACTGGCCGGCGAAGGCGTCAAGGCCCAGGTGGTCAGCATGCCGTGTTGGGAGCTGTTCGAAGCGCAGGATGCGGCCTACAAAGAAAGTGTTATTCCGTCGTCGGTCAAGGCCCGCGTCGGCGTCGAGGCCGGCGTGCGGCTGGGCTGGGATCGCTGGCTGGGGACGGATGGCGAATTTGTTGGAATGGACAGCTTCGGCGCGTCGGCACCGTTCAAGACCTGCTTCGAGAAGTTCGGCATCACCGCCGACGCCGTCGTCGCCGCAGCCAAAAAATCGATGCACAGCGCCTAAAGACGCGAGAAAAACAGAATACAACTGTTTCGCAGAAATCGCTTCCAAAGAGGTGTATTTATGTCCGATATGAGCAACAAGACCATGAACAGAGACTCTCAAAAAAGGCATACGTTTGCCACGCGTCGTACATTTTTGAAAAAAATATCCATGGTTGCCGGGGGATGTGCGATCGGCGGCTCGACAGGTTTGGTTGGATCGTTGTTTGCAGACCGCCAAACGAGGGACAAGCCCCAAAAGCAGCCGAATGTTTTATTTATTCCCGTCGATGATCTCAGGACGCAACTGGGTTGTTACGGGCATTCGGAGACGCTCTCGCCGAACATTGACCGGTTGGCTAACGAGGGTGTTGTGTTTGAAAGGGCCTATTGCCAGGTGCCGGTCTGCGGCGCGTCACGGGCCAGTTTAATGACCGGGATTCGTCCGCACTTTCAGGAAGGCCGTTTCACGCGTTTCAATTCTCGCGCCGACAACGATACACCCGAGGCGGTCTCGCTGGCCAAACACTTCAAGCAAAACGGATACTACACGATTTCAAATGGGAAAGTATTTCATGATCCCCGGGATATGGCCGATAGTTGGAGTGAAGAAATCGTCTTGTCCCGCGCCTCCGGATGGGATCTGACGCGAAATCCGGCCGGTTCGGCTGAACAGGATTTGTGGCTGGATCCGAAATCCAATCAATATATCAATCCACAAACCAAACGAGGTCCTTTTTTTGAGTCTGCCGATGTGCCGGACGAAGCCTATCATGACGGCAAAGTCGCGGCCAAGACCATTGCGGACTTGAGGCGGCTGAAAGATAAGAATCAGCCCTTTTTTCTGGCCTGTGGATTTTTCATGCCGCACTTGCCCTGGAATGCTCCCAAACGGTATTATGATTTATATGATCCCGAAAAGATCGATTTGGCCGATTTCCGCCAGCAGCCCCACAACCTGCCGCCTGAGGTTCGAAATTCCGGTGAAATCAGGCGGTACGGCCGAGTGGATGAATTCGGCTGGCCCGATTCCGAAAAATTCCACCGGCAGGCCCGACACGCCTATTATGCCTGTGTCAGTTATGTCGATGCGTTGATTGGAAGGATTCTGGACGAATTAAAAGCGCTGCAACTGGATCGCGATACGATTGTCATCCTCTGGGGTGATCACGGCTATCATCTGGGTGAGTATGATTTCTGGGGCAAGCACAATACGCTCAATAATGCCCTGCAAGTTCCATTGATTGTCCGCGCGCCGGGCTGTTCCGGAGACATAAGAACCGACGCCCTTGTCGAGTTTGTGGATATTTATCCATCGCTCTGTGAGCTGGCCGGCCTGCCGCTTCCCGACTCGCACCGGCTGCACGGCAAGAGCTTTGTTCCGCTGATGGACAATCCGAAAAAGCCCTGGAAAGAGGCGGTTTACAGTGAATGGCAAAACGGCAGTGTTGTAAAAACCGACCGCTACATCTATACCGAATGGCCCAGCGGCAGCCGAATGCTGTTCGATCATCACACCGATCCCTACGAAACAGCCAATATTGCCGATGAGCCTGAAAACGCCGAGATAATCGTTCATTTGCGGCAAATGCTCAAAGATTTGGAAAGGTGTTACCACAGTTAGCGTCAGAGACGAGAGAAAAAACAGAATACAAATATTTCGCAGGAAATGCCGTCTGCGAATCCAAAGGCATTGCCATAAGAGATGGTGTATCTTCCGGGGAATTGAGCGTTTTAGGGTGTTGTCCAGTGTTGACGGCACAAGTGGGCCAGGCGGGTCTTGGCTGCGGGCAGATCGATTGTCCGGCCGGTTTCGTGCCGGGCGGAGGTGATCGACACGCCGTCCAGGCCGCAGGGGATGATGTGCTCGAAGATGGACAGATCGTTGTTGAGGTTGACGGCCATGCCGTGGAACGTGACCCATTTTTTGATCTGGACGCCGATGGAGGCGATTTTTTTCTCGCCGATCCACAGGCCGGGCAAGCCCTTGCGGCGGTCGGCTGTTACGCCCATCTCGGCCAGCAGGGCGATGCCGACGCCTTCGAGGCTCCGGATGTAGTCGGTGACGCTCAGGTTCAGGCTTTTGAGTTTGAGTATCGGGTAGAGCACAAGCTGGCCCGGGTTGTGAGCCGTCGTGCCGCCGCCGCGACCGACGGTCAGCAGGTCAATCCCGCAGGCAGCCAGCCGCCGGGCGTCGGTTTTGAGCTTGTTTTCGCTCTTTCGCGCGCCAAGGGTGATCACCGGCGGATGCTCGACGATCAGGACGGTATTGCCGACGGCATCGGCCTGACGCCGGGCGCACAGCTCAAGCTGCAGTGCCAGCGCCGCGGCATACGGCATCAGGCCGCAATCGCGGATATCCAGCGAAACCGGTTGGCTTGTGAGCTTCTGCATCCTGCCACCCTACCCCAAAACAGCCCGAAAATCAAACAAATCAAACAGAAAAACCCGTGTAGCCATCTGGATTTGAGGCTTTTTCCTGTATGGTTGCTGGCAAGGAAACATTCTAATGGAATTATATTGCTGTTTAATACTGGGCACTTGATTTGGTGCAAAGGCGCTGTTAAGAGTTTTACTTGGATTGCATATGAATTTGTATTTGTAGCACGGCCATCTTGGCCGTGTTCACGGGCTGCCAAGCCCGTGCTACTTTAAGGCAGATGATGGCAGAGATTAAACTGACACCTGCGGGGCAGCTTCGCTGGGTTGAGCCGGCAGAAATGACGGCCTTGGCTTCGCTTGCGGGGGTGCAATCGGCCTTTGAGCGGGATTGGGTTGAGGGGTTGTTTGTGCTGACGGCGGAAAAGGCGGAAACTGCCGGATTTCAGACGCTGCGCTATTGGCAAACGATTGCCGGGCAGTATCTGACGGCGCTGTGCCATGTCCCAGAAACCGCCGAGGCGATTGAGATTGCTATGCCGGGCGAAGGGGAGCTGTCAAGCTGGCTGTTGACGGCGCCGCCGATGACGGGCGGGGAGTATTTGTCGTTGGACATCTTGCGCTCCATCTGGGCGGCGCTGGACGGCTGGGTGCATGATCAGATTAAGCGTGCCGGGGATTTGAAAACATTTCTCCAGTCCCATGCCCCCAAGTGGCATCAGGTCGGGCGGGTGTGCTTTCACCTGGCGGAAAACAAGGCGAACGCAGACTGTCCATTTGCCTTTATGGCGACATTTTCGACCGGGTTTGGCAGCGGCGGCAAACTCAAGCACTTGCCGCTTCGATCCGCCCTGGAGCAGTATGCCGGGGCAAAAAACCGACCGG
>SKKI01000026.1 GCA_007121565.1 Phycisphaerae bacterium | reverse complement strand
GTAGAATTCATGATTGCCCGAGACAAAGTAGGTCGGCGCTTCCAGATCGGCCAGCAGGGTCATCGCCGCCCGTGTACGGGTGCTGAGATGATCGATTAAATCGCCGGTGATGAGAATCTTGTCCGGCTGCAGGGCGTTGGTTTTGTCCACCATTCTTTGGATAAAGGCCGCGTTCATTGAACCGATGTGAATATCGGACAATTGCACGAGGCGCAGCGGCTCCGGGCCGGGTACGGTGAGGGTATTGACGGTGATGCGCCGCGCGTTGACCGTGGCATAGGCCGCCAGCACGCACACCACGGCAATGACAGTTATCCCGGCGGTGCGCGGCTTGTGCGGCACACAATATTTGACGATCTCATAGACCAGCAGAACGCTGAACAGCAGCCACACCAGGCCCAGCCCGTAGCCGGCGGCGACGAAAAACATTTCAATGACGATATGATCGATATACGCTTCGGCAATGCGCGAGCCGATCAGCGAAATCGATGCCAAAAGGGTTAGTATCCAAAACCCCCAGCGGCGCCGGCAGCCGAACATCCCGAACAGACGCCACAGCACATAGAAATACATCAAAAAGAACATTAATTGGATAAACGCAATAAACAGCATCGTTTTTCCTCCCGTGTCTATGTGTTACTTGTGTTCGCGTTTTTCAACAGCGTCGGGCTTTCGGACGTAGGCGGGAACAAGGCTGTACATGTCCGAAAACTGACCCTTGATCGCCATTTTTTGCCCGACCGCATAGACGTGTCGCGCAGAGGCGGTCCAGCAGGATTTGTCCATTACCGTTGTCAGCGGCGAGGCGAAACGGTCGGCATAGTACACCAGCCCCTCGCCGAGCAAGCCGGTTGCAAGGGTGTCTTGATGGATGATCTCGAGTACCTGCTGCGGATAAACAAGAGCGGTTGGATGTATTTTTTCCCATGTGCGGCCATTGCGCTGATAGATGGCCGCAAAGAAGCGTCCCTGCTTGGCATCGAGCACGGCGGCCAGACGCTGCAGATCCGAGCCGGATTTTTCGCAATAGGCGGCGGCGTTTTCGAGCAGGGCATCCAGGGTATCGACGGCGACAATGCGGGCGTCGAGGGCATAGGACAGCATTTTGGCCAGCGTCACAGCGATGCGAATGCCGGTAAAGCTGCCCGGTCCGGCGGTGATGGACACCTGCTGGATCTGATGCGGGCGGATACCGACGTTGCCGAGCAGGGCCTCAAGCGTGTCAAACAGCTCGGCGTTGTGCCGCATGAAACCGGAAAAGGAAGATTCGCATAAAACGGAGTCCTCTTGTCCGATGGCGACCGAGCCGATGCGCCCGGCTGTTTCGACGGCTAACACATATTTTTTTTCTGGTTCCCGCATAAAAAACTCCACAACATGTAATCCATGGCGAACTATACATTCTATTACTTTGAAAAACAAGCGGATGGCGGAAAAAGTTTCCATATTTTTTCGCTTGCATTAATGGGAAATTGCCTTTAAACTGCCCCATTAACAATAGGAATCGAGTGAGTAGGGATGTGCGATGTGGACTTATTTTGAATAATTTTAGCCTTACTTGTGGAGTTATGATTGTGGAGATGTTTCGAAGTTTGCACACTAAGCGTTACGGAATTGGGCGGGGGCTGGCAGTGGTTCTGATCGTTGCTTTTCTGTCAACGACCCTGGCCGTCTCGGCGCAGCATTCGGACCAGGAGCGAGCCCGGCAGGCACGCATTGATTCCATCATTCAAATTGCCGCCGAGCAGGTCCGTCGCGGGTTTTACCCGCAGGCCCAGGCGGAGCTGGACAAGCTCACCACCGCCGAGTTGGCCTCCTTTGTCACCGACCGGCAGCGCAGGGACATCCTTTCCCTTCAGGAATCTATTGAACAGGCCGCCGAGAAGCGGCAGGAAATCATGGACCTGCTGGCCGAAAGCGACGAGCTGGCCGAACAGGGCCGCTATGCTCAAGCTGCGGTGCTGATGCGCCAAATCCAGAACAGTCCATACATCAGCGAGCAGGAAAAGACCATGGTCGCGATGTCGCTGGAGGAGTTGCAGGACAAAATTACAGATCGCCAGGACCAGATGCAGGCGGTTTATGACGCGGCGGTTGACGATTACCAGGCGGGCCGATTGGACGCGGCCCGTGCCGGTTTTGAAGAGGTTGTCGACTCGGGTGTGTCGGTCAGCGGCGAGCGGCCGGCCGGTGACTATCTGACATCGATCAGCCGTCGCCGGCAGGACGCCGTCTCGGCGGTGGTGGATGAGCCGACCGATGCTCAGCCGCAAGAGCCGGCGGCGCCAATGCCGGCGGCAGAGCCGGACGTAGAGGATTTGCATGTGCAAGACATGCCTGACGAGGCGGATTTGAGAGACAAAGCCCCGGACGATGCCGAAAGCGCCTATCTGCAGGTGATTCGTCGTGATCGTGCGGTGCGGATTGATTACACAACGGCCATGGTCAACGATGCGCTGGACCGGTCGCGTTCTCTGCGGCAGGCCAATAATTTTGAACAGGCCCGCCAGGCGCTGCGCCGGGCGATGTCAACGGTCGAGCGTAATAAGCTGCTGCTGGGCGATGCGCTGTATTCAGAGTACACAGCCAAACTGAACAACGAAGAGCAGACCATCAACGAACAGCAACTGGCCTGGCGGCGGCGACAGGAGGCGGATCGCGAAGAAGAAGCCGTCCGGCTGACGCGTGAGATTCGCGAAACGATCGATCAGCAGCGGGCCCAGGCGATTGAGGACTATCTGGATCGTGCGTTTGCCTTTCAGGCGGAGCAGCGGTACGAAGAAGCGCTGGGCCAGTTGGAACAATTGCTGGCAATCGACCCGCACCATCAGCGGGCGCTGATTATGCGGCAGACGCTGGAGGACTGGACGCGGTATCGCGAGCAGCGCCGCATCCAACAGGAGGCGAACCGTGAAGAGCTTACACTGCTGATGGAGGCCCGGCGCAAGGCGATTCCTTACTCCCAGGAAATCACCTATCCGAGAAACTGGAAAGAGATCGCCGCCCGCCGTGAAGAAGCCATTTTGGAGCCGTTGAGCCCTGAGGACATTCTGGTCAATGAACAGTTGGACTCGCGCGTCGATCTGTCTATGCTCCGCGAGGACACGCCGTTTGCCGAAGCGATCAGTATCTTGCGCAATTCGGTCGATCCGCCCCTGACGATTGTAGTGCTGTGGGCTGACTTGAGCCAGAACGCCTTCATCGAGCCGGGTACCCCCATTGATATGTCGGGCGAGGGGCTGACATCGATCATTTTGCGAACCGCGCTGGATCGTGTGCTTCAGGCGGTCAGCAGTGTGGCCTTTGCAGATTTGGGTTGGGTGCTCGAAGACGGCGTGATTACCGTTGCGACCGAAGAAGCCCTGCCGACCCGCTTTGTGACCGAAGTCTATGATGTGGCCGATCTGCTCAACCCGCAGGGCGGCATGGGCGGCGGTATGATGGGCGGCATGGGCGGCGGCATGATGGGCGGTATGGGCGGTGGCACGATGGGTGGCATGGGGGGCATGGGTGGTATGGGCGGCATGACCGGCGGCATGGGCGGTATGACCGGCGGTATGGGCGGCATGACCGGCGGCATGGGCGGCATGGGCGGCATGACCGGCGGCATGGGCGGTATGGGCGGCATGACCGGCGGCATGGGCGGCATGGGCGGCATGACCGGCGGCATGGGCGGCGGCATGATGGGCGGTATGGGCGGCATGGGCGGAGGTGGAATGTCGTTTTTCCAGCAACGCATGCGCAGTACCGAACTGCGGCAGGTCATTCAGATGACCATCGAACCGGACAGTTGGTTTGACGCCGGCGGTGAGGGCGAGATATGGCCGTATGACCAGCGCTTGATAATCCGGCAGACCCCGGAGATACACCGGCAGATCCGCGATCGTCTCGAAGACCTGCGTTTCGGCCTGGGCCAGCAGGTGGCGATTGAAGCGCGGTTTTTGCTGGTGGGTGAAAATTTCCTTGAAGATATCGGACTTGATATTAGTCGGATCGGGATTTCGACCGGTGAGCCCGGCAGCCGCTGGGGCGATGGTCAAATGGATATTTTCCAGCGTTCGGCCAGGCATGTGGCCCCTTCCGGAACGGGTATTGCCGGCAGCCTGGGCGATCTTACCGGAGACGGTGATCATGCCTTCAGTCTCGATTCTGCATTAATCGCAGGCGACTTAGAGGTCGAATTCCTTATTCGCGCGACCCAGGCGCATCAGAACTCAACACAATTGACGGCGCCTAAAGCCATTGTGCTCAGCGGCGAATCGGCGACCATGCAGGTCCAAACCCAGCAATATGTCAAGACAGGCAGCCAGTTTGTATCCGAAACCATTGTCCGGGATGAAATTGCGCTGGTCAATGCTTTCTGGGAAGCCGAACACGACGTTTTAACCGACGGCATTACGATGACGATTTTGCCGACGATTACGGCGGATAAAAAGTATGTGCTTTTGAATATCACGACAAATTTAACGGATTTGGATACGAGCGACTTGGGAACCGCGATAGGGTTTGTTGAGGGCCAGCGATTTGAGGACACCTATACGCTTCCTACCCAGCAGATCAGCTCGATTCAGACGCGTGTGATGGTGCCGGACCGAGGCACGGTGATGCTCGGCGGCTTGACGCTGACAGCCGATCGTGAGATCGAGTCCGGCGTGCCGGTCCTGGGCAAAATGCCGGTATTGGGTCGGCTGTTCTCCAATCGCAGCATGGTCAGGGACAAACGCATCTTGCTGGTGCTGGTCAAGCCGACGATTATACTGCCCGAAGAGGCCGAAGAGGACGCCATCAGTGCCTTGGAACGGCGGCGCTGATAGTGCTCTGATTTCGAAAACAATAAAGGACGCCGGCGATTGGCCTGCGTCCTTTTTTTATGCGCATTCGGCGATCCGCGCGGAGGCCTGATCGTGCTGGACTGTTTCGAGCAAGCGCCGTCAGTCGGTCAGTTTGCGATTCAGAATGTCGGCGACCTGTTTGGGGTTGGCCTGGCCTTTGCTTTTCTGAATGACCTGGCCCATCAGAAAGCCGCGTGCTTTTTTGGCTTTTTTGGGGTTGGAGCGGGCGTCCTGAACGGCGTTGGCGTGTTCGCTGAGAACAGCATCGACAAGCGATTCGATGTGGCCGGCATCGCTTGTTTGCAGCAGGTTTTTCTGCTCGGCGATTTTTACCGGCTCATCATCACATTCCGTCATCGCCTCAAAGATAAACGTTGCCGCCGTTGCGCTGACCTGCCCGGCATCGGCCAGGTTGGCCAGCGCGGCCAGCCGTTCGGCGCTGATGCCCAGGGCGTCCACGGTGGTTTGCCGGGCCTTGGCCAGCTTCAGGCCCGTCTGGGTCAGCAGGTTGCACAGCCGCTTGGGATCGGCCCCGCAGCGCACGGCAGCATCGAAAAACACCGCTGTTGCCCGGTCGGCGGTCAGGACCTGGGCGTCGTAATCGGTCAGGCCGTAGTCGGCGACAAACCGCTGCTGCATGGCCAGCGGAAGCTCCCCCAGCCGTGCGGCAATCTGGCTGCGCCACGGATCGGAGATCACCACCGGCACCAGGTCCGGATCGGGGAAATAGCGATAATCGTGGGCCTCTTCTTTTTCGCGCTGCAGGACGGTAACCTGGTTGGCATCGTCCCAGCCGTAGGTGCT
>SKKI01000335.1 GCA_007121565.1 Phycisphaerae bacterium | reverse complement strand
GTGCGGTCAGGTGTTGTGCGGGCTGATCGACCCGCCGCAGTGCGGCCTGTTCGGCAAACGCTGCACACCCGATACGCCCGTCGGGCCGTGTATGGTCAGTACCGAAGGGGCCTGCGCGGCGTGGTATAAATACGGTAAAAAAGGTTAACCACGAAAGACACGAAGAGCACGAAGAAAAAATAATTATAAAAAATCTTCGTGTCCTTCGTGAACTTCGTGGTTAAGAACACGGTTTGTACGAGGAATTATGGCTGAAAATGAAAAAGTAATGTTGGCGCACGGCGGGGGCGGGCGGCTGATGAGCGAATTGATCGGTACGCTCATTGTGCCGCGGTTTTCCAATGCGGCGCTGGGGCGGCTGACGGATGCGGCACAGGTGGCGATCGATGCCGAGACGCTTTGTTTTACGACCGACAGTTTTGTCGTCAAGCCGCTGGTCTTTAATGGCGGCGACATCGGCAAGCTGGCCGTCTGCGGGACGGTCAACGACCTGGCGGTGGCCGGGGCGGCACCTGCGGCGCTGAGTTTGTCGTTGATAATCGAGGAAGGTTTTGATATGCCGCTGCTGGAGGCGATTCTGGACAGCGCCGCTCATACCGCCCAACGCGCCGGCGCGGCCATTGTCACCGGCGATACCAAGGTCGTCGAAAAGGGCGCCGCCGACGGTCTATTCATCAACACAACCGGCATCGGGGCCAAACGCGACGGCGTGGACGTCGGCTTTGAGCGCATCAGCGTCGGCGATAAGGTCATCGTCACCGGCACACTGGGCGATCATGGGATGACGATTATGTCGCAGCGCGAAGGGCTGGCGTTTACGTCCTCGCTGGAAAGCGACTGTGCGTGTCTGAACGGGCTGGCCGAGCTGGTGTGCGGCAAATTCGGCCGGGACATCAAGTTTATGCGGGATCCGACCCGCGGCGGACTGGCGGCGGTGGCCAATGAGATTGCCCAGCAGATCCGCCTGCCGATGGAACTGGATGAGGCGGCGATGCCGATTGACCGCACCGTGCAGGCCGCGGCCGATATGCTGGGGCTGGAAGTGCTGAATATCGCCAACGAGGGCAAGATCGTCATCATCGCCGCCGCCGAGGCCGCCGAGCGGGTTGTGAAGATCTGCCGCACCCATCCGCTGGGACGCCGGGCCGAGGTGGTCGGGACGGTCACGGCCGGCACCGAGCCGATTGTGGAACTGCTGACCAAAGCCGGCGGGCGTCGGGTGGTGCAGATGCCCTACGGTCGCGAATTGCCGAGGATCTGCTGATGCACGAGATGGCGGTAGCTGAAAGTATTTTGCACACAATCCTCGAGCAGGCCGAGCGGCTTGGCGGCGCCCGGCCCATCGCGGCGCGCATTTCCTGCGGCCAGTTCAACGCGCTCAACGACGAGACGATGCAGTTTGCCTTTGAAAGCATCAGCGAGGGCACGCTGTGCGAAGGGATGCGGCTGGAGATTGTCCACATTCCCCTGCGGGCCCGATGCAGACAGTGCCGGGCGACGTTTGCCTTTGACGTGTACCGGCCGATGTGCCCGGAATGCGAGCACGCCGAGTTCGATTTCCAGCCCGATGCGCCCCTGTTGCTGGAAGATATCGAATTCCAGGACCCGTCCGAATAGGTGAGATAAAGAAATGTGAAATAGTGAACAATAAGCTGTTGACAAGAGTCGGCCCAAATTTTCTTTGAAAAATTGCAAAACCCGTTCGGTTTTTGTTAGGATTTTCGGGCAAAATGCCGATAGACTCTTATAGACAGAGAATTGATGAATGCAGACAACAAAAAAGGAAAGTCACGGATGAGACGCGAAGATTCAGGAAGTAATGAGTCGCCTTTGTGCCGGTTTGGGCCGGGCGGTGATTTTGTCCACAATTGGGACGGGCCGCCGGCCGAGGGCACTGCCCACTCGCCGCTGCGGGGTGTGCTCACGTCGCTTGCCGAGCTGTTGGGCGTGACGGTGCAGCCGGAATTGCTGACCGAGATTGCCTGCATCCTGCCGCCGCAATCACCGCCAAGCAGCACTGGCGGCGAAGCGACCGCCGATTCTAAACAGGAGACCTCTTGCCATGCCGAAAACAACCGAACCGACCGACATCACGCCGCGTCAACTGGACGTCCTGGCCCAAATCGAAGCCTTTCAACGCAGCCGCTGTTATTCAGCGACGATTGGGGAATTGGCCGAGGCGCTGCGTCTAAGCCGTCCCACCGTGTTCGAACACATCGCCGCCCTGCGCGCAAAAAAGCTGATTACACGGTCCAACGGCAGGGCACGCTCTTTGCAGTTGACGGCAAAGGCAAGGCGGCTCATCGACACGGCTCGGCGGCTTGAAGTTCGCCGGACGAGCTCGGAATCGACGGCGGCTCAAACCGATGACGACCGGTGGCTGTTGGCCGGGCGCGTGTGCGCGGGGCTGGGCATCGAGGCCATCGAAGAGCCGCAGCCGTTTTCTCTCGCATCGGTGCTGGGCTGCGGGCAGGGCGAGTTTGTCCTTCAGGTTACCGGCAGCAGCATGATCGAGGCCGGCATCCATGACGGTGATTATATCGTCTGCCGCCCGTCGGCGCTGGCTGAAAACGGCCAGATTGTCGTGGCGCTGCTGGACGGCCAGACCGTCACACTCAAACGCTTTTACAAAGACCGCAACGCCGTCCGGCTTCAACCGGCCAACGACGCCTTTGAGCCTGTCATCTCGACCGATTGCGCTATCCGCGCGGTGGTCACGGGCGTCATTCGAAGACTTGCGATACGATAGGACAGCACGATGGCACGCAAAACCGTAAATCCCGACGACGGCATCCTGGTTGTTCAACAACTCATCAAGCGATTCGGCAGCCGCGTCGTACTGGATACGATTTCGCTGGCGATCGAAGCCGGCAAAACCACCGCGATCATCGGCCCCAGCGGCTGCGGCAAGACGGTGTTTATGAAACATCTGATCGCGCTGGAGCGGCCCAGCAAAGGCAAGGTTTTCTTCGACGGGCAGCGCATCGACAATCTGCCCGAACGAAAACTGGCCAAACTCCGCACTCATTTTGGCTTTTGCTTCCAGATGAGCGCGTTGTTTGACAGTTTGTCGGTCTTTGAGAATATCGTCTTTCCCATCCGCCAGCATATCAAGACAATTGATGAAAATGCGCTGGACGAACTGGTCAAACATAAACTGGCGGTGGTGGGGATGGACGGCTTTCAGCGGCACTACCCGGCCGAGCTGTCCGGCGGGCAGCGAAAGCGGGTTGCACTGGCCCGCGCGATCGCGCTGAATCCGGAGATCATCCTATACGATGAGCCGACCACCGGGCTGGATCCGATCACCTCCGACGTCATTAACGAATTGATTATCAAGCTCCAGAAGGAATTGAAGATTACCAGTGTTGTTGTGACCCACGATATGAACAGCGCCTACAAGATTGCCGACCGCATCATTATGCTGCATAAGGGCAAGGTGATCGCTGACGGCAACGCAGGGCACATTCGCGAGCATCCCAACGATCTTGTCCAGCAGTTCATCCAGGGCAAAGTCGGCCAGGCGGAATTGGCCGCGCTGCGCCTGGGCGGCACACGGTTTGAGACGCAGTTTCTGCCGGCAGATTTTCAATGATTATTTGTCGGTCGATTCGGACTGCTCATCGCCGCTCGTCGGGGGATTGTAGGCCCCCATCAGCATCGCCATCCAGCGGGTTTCCCGGTTGGTCTGCAAAGCGATTTTGACGGTCATCGTCAGCGGAACCGACAGCAGCATCCCCATCGGCCCCAGGACCCAGCCCCAGAAGATCAACGACAAAAAGACCACCAGTGTCGAGAGCCCCAGCCGCTGGCCCATCAGCCGCGGCTCAAGAAAGTTGCCGATGGAAACATTGACCACCACGTACCCGACCAATACCAAAATCGCCTCGACCGGGCCGTGTTCCACCAGCGCCAGCAGCACCGCGGGAACGGCGGCGATGATCGAGCCGATATTCGGAACAAAGTTCATCAGAAATGCAATCAGTCCCCAGACAAGCGGATAACTGACATCCCAAATCATCAGCCAGCCCATAATCAGCAGACCGGTGACCAGGCTCACTGCTGTCTTGAGCCCGAGATAACGCTTGACGCTGCGGGCGATCTGGGCAAGGTTTTCAAAGGTATCCTCAGAGCCGATGGCGTCGCGAATCTTGCTCGGCAGGGCCGAGGCCTCCATCAGCATGAACACCAGCATCAGGTAAATCAGAAACCCGTTTCGCAGCAGCGTCCCCAATTGATCCAGCAGAACCCGTGTAAATCGGACCACAACAGCGGCATCAGGCTTGATAAAATCGCGAATCGGCTCTTCAACTTCCATCCCTCTTTCTTCCAGCCAGTCAATTACGATCGCACCCGATTCTTCGAGATTTTTGGCATACTCGGGCAGGGAACGGGTGAAATCGGCCACAGACACCGCCAGCACGGAGCCGACAAGGATACCGATCGCCAAAATGACCAACGATATAATGAGTATGGCAAAGAAAGTCGTAATCCTTCTTTTTTTCATCCAGAACAGGGCGGGGGTACTGATGATCGCCAAAAAGACCGCCAAAAGAAACGGAATAATGATGTCCACCGCCGCCTGCATCCCTGCAACAACGACGACAAACGAAGCGGCCGTCAGCAGAAATTTGGTAGGGTACGACAATCCGATCGACGGGGGCAACTGCCCTTCGAGATCCTGAATATTCGGGTCTGTCGGTAAGTTCATTCTCGACTTTTCGGTTCTTTATTTAAATCATATCAGGCGATTGCGACCAACCCTTCAACAATGACCTGCATTTAACATAGCGGCAACTGATGTGCCGGTCAACTAAAATTTGATCTTCTTGAATACGGCACATTGACCATAAACGGCTCGGATGGGCGCCCGGCCGTACACAGGTCAACTATGCCCTTGACGGGAACAGAATTTTATCTAAAATGCGTCTTTTTGAACGCGTTTTCAAGTTGCCGTAAGGACCTATTGTAATGTTGTTAAACCCCAGAGACGATTTTAATGACGCCGACCAAAGCCAAAAAAAGTAAAACAAAAGCAAAGACCACCGCCGCGAGCAAAATGACGCCGGCCTGCGCCAAGTGCAACGGCAGGTGCTGCCGCTATTTTGCGCTGCCGCTGGACAACCCGGAAGACTGGAAAGACTACGATGATATTCGCTGGTATCTGTGCCACGAGAACACCACGGTGTTTGTCGAGGACGGTCAGTGGTATTTGAACGTCAACAACAAATGCCGGTATGTCTCGGAAAAAGACTATCGCTGTCAGATGTACGAGATGCGGCCTAAGATCTGCCGGGCGTATGATACCGACGGCTGCGATCTGACCGGCAACGAGTACGGCTACGAGCTGCATTTTACCGACGACAAGCAGATGGAAGCGTATATGCGGATCAAGTTCGGCCCAAAGGTATTCGACAAACTCCAAACGCCGAAACGCAAGAAAAAAGCCAAGAAGAAGTCTAGAACAAAGTAAAAAAGACTGCATTTATGAAAATACCACCGGTCAAGGGGACGCGTGATTTTTATCCGCCGCAGATGGCGGTTCGCAACTTTCTCAGCGACGGCTGGAAGGCGGTCTCGCTGCGCAACGGCTTTGTCGAATACGACGGGCCGATTTTTGAGTATCTGCAAATGTACCAGGTCAAAAGCGGCGATGAGATCGTCGAGCAG
>SKKI01000077.1 GCA_007121565.1 Phycisphaerae bacterium | reverse complement strand
CAGCTCAAAAACGCTGTCCGGATCCAGCGGCTCGCCTTCATGCTGAACCGGCAGATCGTCCAGCGCTAAGAAATTTATCGCCCCGGTGGCCTCAATCTTGCCGACTTCGGTCGTGCCTTCGCGGGCGTGGTGAGCCAGCACGTCGCGCAGCTCACTTTCCTGATACCACGGAATCGGCTCAGGCCCGACCCAGATGTCCAGCAGCTTGCCCACCGGCCGGGCGAGAGGCCAGAGCAGAATCTGATAGAACCGCAGCAGCGGCGACAGCAGCGCCGCGACGCGCAGCGCATACCGCGTAAAAAACGCCTGCGGGAGTATTTCGCCGATGAAGGTAATCACCACCGTGGAAAACAGAAACGCCGCCACCCCGGCCAGAATGGACTCGGCCAGCAGCGTCAGCAGCACATTGACCGCGACATTGGCCCATAAAATTGTTACGAGGGTATAGTTGGAATCCCGCCGCAGGGCCAGGACGCGCTGCGCATCGGCATCGCCGCCTTTGGCCGCGGTCTCCAGACGAAGCCGGCTCAAGCTGAACACCGCCAGATTCAGACCTGACAGCGTGGCCGACTGACTGATACACAGGGCAATGCCCAGCCAGATAAACATCTCGTTCATCGTCTCAACCTTTCCATTCAACAACGGAATGGCATAACGCTACAACGCTAAAAGCCCGGGCAGATATCCGGTCGGCCGTCGTCGTTGTCATACGGCAGCACATCGCCCTGACCGTCTTCGGTAACCACCAAACGGCGAATGTGTTCGGCCTTTTGGGTGCGCGAATCGACCGTCACGAGTATGGCGTTGATGCGCACATCGCCGGTGGCGATATCGAACGGATACGGCATCTGCGTACGGAACGCCTTGACCACGCTTTCGGCGTTGCGACCAAGCACGCTGTCGTGCGGGCCGGTCATCCCGATGTCGGTAATGCAGGCGGTGCCGTTGGTCATGATGCGCTCGTCGGCGGTCATGACGTGGGTGTGGGTGCCGAAGACACAACTGACCTTGCCGTCGAGATAATAGCTCATCGCAATTTTTTCACTGGAGGCCTCGGCGTGCATTTCCACGAAGATGATATCCGCCTCATTGCGCAAGCGCGGCAGCACCGCGTCGATTTTGGCATAGGGACAATCGGCCGGCTTCATATAAATGCGGCCCATCAGGGTAATCACGCCGACGTTTACGCCTTTTGCGGTCAGGTAAATCGCGGTATCTTTGCCCGCCGAATTGGGCGACAAATTGGCCGGACGAACGATATTGTTTTGGTTTTGCAGTGTGGCAATAATTTCCCGCTTGCGGTAACAATGGTCGCCGAGGGTGACGATATGCACGCCATACCTGCACAATTTTTCATAAATCTGCGGCGTCAGTCCCGACCCGCCGGCGGCGTTTTCGGCATTGGCAATCACGCAATCGATGTCCAAGTCCCGCACCAGGGGCCCCAGTTTTTCTGCCAGCACCCGCCGGCCGGGCCGACCGACCACGTCGCCTACGCAAAGCACATTAATTTTCATCCGCAAAACCGCACTTTCACTGCTCTGACCTCTGTTCTACCGGGCGTATTCGACGCAGCGCAGCTCACGCAGCAGCGTCACCTTGATCTCGCCCGGATAGGTCATCTCTTCTTCGATTTTCTTGGCGATTTGACGCGCGGTCTTCAATGCCGAATCATCTTTGATCTTGTTGGCGTCAACAATCACACGAACCTCACGGCCGGCCTGAATGGCGTAGGTGCTTTCGACGCCTTCAAAGCCGCCGGCCAGTTCCTCAAGTTTCTCAAGCCGCTTGATATACCGCTCAAGCGTCTCACGTCGTGCCCCGGGACGCGATGCGCTGATGGCATCGGCCGCGGCGATCAGCGGCGTATAAGGATTGTCGGCCGGGATATCGCCGTGATGCGCTTCGACCGCGTTCAAGATAATCGGCGATTCCTTAAACCGACGCAGGAAATTGGCCCCGATATCCGGATGGCCGCCCTCGATCTCGCGGTCCATCGCCTTGCCGATGTCGTGCAGCAGGCCGGCCCGCTTGGCAATCGTCCCGTCCAGGCCCAGCTCATCGGCCATCACCTGGGCCAAAAATGCCACCTCGACGCTGTGGCGCAACACATTTTGCCCGTAACTGGTGCGGTAGTGCAGCGCCCCGAGCATACCGATGATCTTGTTGTTCAGGCCGCGAACGTCGACCTCTTCGGCCGCTTCTTTGCCGATCTGAATCACGCGGCTGTGAACGTCTTTTTTGGTCTGATTGACAACCTCTTCAATGCGGCTCGGGTGGATACGACCGTCCTGGATGAGCCGCTCCATACCCAGCCGGGCCACTTCCCGACGCACCGGATTAAACCCGCTGACCACAATGACCCCGGGCGTATCGTCAACAATCACATCGACGCCGGTGGACTTTTCAAATGCCCGAATGTTGCGCCCTTCACGGCCAATAATGCGACCTTTCATGTCATCATTGGGGATGTCCACCATCGACACGCTGACCTCGCAGGTCTGCTCGGCGGCGTACCGCTGAATCGCCAGATTGATGATCTCTTTGGCCTTGTTCTCGGCCTGCTCTTCGGCCTGAGCCACTTTTCGCTGGATCAACTGGCTCATTTCGCGATCACATTCATCCTCGAGCCGCTCAAGCAGCATCTCACGCGCCTGCTCCATGCTCAGTGATGTGATTTTCAGGAGATGGGTTTTCTGTTGCGCAATCAGCGAATTCAACTCGCGATTCTTGTCCTGGCAGCTTTGGGTTTGACGCGCAACTTCTTTTTCGTTCTCGTTGAGTTTGCGTTCCCGGTTGTCGAGCTGATCGATGCGGCGTTCGAGGGCATCCTGCTGTTTGGAAATCTGCGATTCCTGACTTCGAAACTCTTTTTCGCGTGCTGCGGATTCGGCGGCCAACTGCTCACGTTTTTTCATCATCTCAGCGGCCGCATCCAACCGGGCTTCTTTGATGATGGTATCGGCCTCTCGGCGGGCCGTCTCCACGCGGGCGTGAAGTTCTTCTTCAAAGGCTTTGGCGCGTGTCTTGATGATAATCTGCTGGATCACAACGGCAAGGATGCCGCCGACAAACAGACCCAGGATAATCCACAACACGACCATTTGCCCATTCATCTGAGCGATCATGTCCATTTCTTTCAACCTTCCCTTCTTGGCAAATTGGATAGAGTTTTTCTATTTGCCGAAAGCAGAGACCTCAGGTCGGACAGAAAATCAAGAAATGAACAAACGATCAGTGTCGATTCGGATCAATCAGCGCGCCGTCTCTTCTTTCCGGTCGGACACGGTGTCCGGCCGGTTTGTAAACAGTGGCATTCAAAGTGTTTAAAACATTCTGCCATGCGTTCCCATCGATTCTCAAAACCCGGATACACTATCGTGCGCATCAAGGTCGACGTCCTTGCTTGCTTATCGTTCCAATCTCACACTCGATCATTTTCATCGATTTCTTCAGATTCCGGACTTGGCGACTATTTATTAATCAAGCCGCCTTTCGCCCCACCAAAGAATGTCGATGGTCTTGAAGCTCTGCGTACAACCTGCTGTCGGCAAATTGCATTTCCCGGCCGGTGTTCATTCAGCACTTAACGGCCGGTGTCTTTTATACATTATAAGATATTCGTTGTTCCGAAAACACTCGGAGATTCGTTCATTATACGCTCACTTTTATGACAGGTCAAGCAAAAACAATACCCAACTTCGCATTTGGCCAAGTTTTTCGGGCGGTATTCCCGTTATCGGACGCAAATGCATCCCGTACGCCCTTTATTATTCAAAAAATCGGTTTTTCCGGTACAGACGTTATCGTCCGTTGCTTTTATGACGATACCCAAGACGGACATTGGAGATGTGTCGGGTAAGGAAACGCCCTGAAAACGCCTGTTATTCTGCACATATGACGGCTTCACCGTCGAACAGCGAGACTTTTATGATAACGCAAAAAGATGTACTGACAACCGGTCAGGTGGCTCAGATTTGTCGTGTCGCCCCGCGAACGGTCACCAAGTGGTTCGATTCCGGCAAACTCAACGGTTATCGCATACCCGGCTCACGCGATCGGCGCATCCCGACAAGCGAGTTGATCAGTTTTATGAAAACGCACAATATGCCGACCGAACAACTCGAAAAAGGCAAGCTCCGGATACTGCTGATTGACAGTCAGCCTGAGACGGCGCGTCAATTGGCCTCTGGCCTGCAGAGCAAAGGGAGCTTTGAGATCGAGCTTGCCCACAACAGCTTTGACGCCGGCCTGGCGGCCCAGAAGTGTTGCCCCAATGCCATTCTTGTTGACCTGATGAGTCCGGAAATCAATGCCCACAGCCTGTGCAGTTATGTGCGCGACAATAAGGAGTTGAATAACTGCTGCGTCATCGCGTTATCCGGCCCATTGTCGCCAACAGAAACAGAGTCCCTCTTGAAGCAGGGGTTCGACGGCGTCGTCACCGATTCGGGCGATATCCACAAAATCCTGGCCTGCATCCAGGAAAAGTACGCCATCCTGTATTGAGATTGAACCCCTTTTTTATCGCCGCACGAACATGTTTCCGGCAAGCTGCTTGAGCAACCCTTTGAGCTGCAAGCTGACCGTCGCGGCGTAAATCGTCCCAGCCGGCAGATCGGTCTGGGCAATCAACTCCTCCAGATGCAGCGGCCTGCCGTCAAAGCACCCGTACACGGCATGTTCGGAGTCGCTGAGGTTCAAGTCCGACACATCAAACAGCGTTTTTTGCGTTGCCTGTTCGGCGGTTTTGGCCGCGGCGGCGGCGCCGGCCTTCAAATCCTGGCCGATACAGCCCAGTGCGTCCATAATCTCCTCGATGCTGTCGATGAGCCGTGCGCCCTGCTTGATGAGCTTATGCGCTCCGGCGCAGGCGGGATTATCAATCGGCCCCGGAACCGCCATGACCTCACGGTTATTCTCAAGGGTGGCCTGCGCGGTAATCAACGCCCCGCTTTTGAGGCTGGCCTCGATGACCAGCGTTCCCATCGACAGCCCGGCGATGATGCGGTTGCGGCCGGGGAAATTTTCCGAAAGCGGCTCGTAGCCGAGCGGCAATTCGCTGATGACCGCCCCGTTTTCCGCGGTTTGAGCAAACAGCGCCTTGTTTTCCGGCGGAAAGACGTGCCCCAGCCCGCAGCCCTGAACGGCGATCGTGCGTCCGGCCGCCGTCATGGCCCCGCGATGGGCCGCCGAATCGATCCCCCGTGCCAGTCCGCTGACCACTGTAAAGCCCGTACTGGCCAGAAAATGGGCAAACCGGTTGGCCTGTTCCAGGCCGTACTGGCTGCATCGTCGAGAGCCGACCACCGCCACGGCCAGGCTGTCCTGACGGGTCAGCGTGCCCTTGACATACAGCACCGGCGGCGGGTCGTAAATCTGCCGCAGGGCCGCCGGATACCGCGCATCATCCAGAGATACCAGCCATACACCGTGTTTGGCGGCCAAATCAAGCTCTTTGGCGGCATCAAATCCGCCGCGCGAGCGGGCAATCCGCTCGGCGGTTTTGGGGCCGATGCCCTCGACTTTCAAAAGTTCGGCCACCGAGGCCCCCAGCACGGCATCAACGGAGCCAAGCTGTTTGCGCAACTTGCGAAAATTGACCGGTCCGACGCCTTCGCTGCGAATCAGGGTCAGCCATTTTTCAATATCCGGCGAATGCGATTGGTTTG
>SKKI01000299.1 GCA_007121565.1 Phycisphaerae bacterium | reverse complement strand
GAAAACCGCGTTTATGACGCCCAACAGCGTGAAGATCAGATCAAGCTTTCGCTGCGCAATATTTTGCGAACGATGCGTCAGGCCCGCGAAAATCTTTATATTCAAACGCAAGCGGTGATTATCGCCGAAAAACGGGTACGCAGCGTCACCCTCTTTCTGGAAGCCGGACGGGCCGAAATGCGTGACCTGCTGGAAGCACAAGAGGCGCTGCTGACGGCTCAAAACGGCCTGACCGCCGCAGCGGTCAGCTATCGTATAGCCGAGCTGCAAATGCAAAGCAACTTGGGACTGTTGGAAATTGACGAACGCGGACTATGGCAGGAAGTCCTGCCGGAGGAATTGGCTTATGCTCAAACGTAAAAAAGTATGGATTATCGCTGCCGCTTTATGTGTTGCAGGGGCCGCCGGCTTTCTGTTCTGGCACAATGCCGCCCAGCTTCAGGCGGCTGGGGATTTTGCGACCTACCGGGTCACGCGCGGTCCCTTGACGATCAGCGTCATTCAGTCCGGGACAATTCAGGCCCGCGAAATGACCACGATCCAGAACCAGTTGGAAGGACGCACCTCAATCCTCTGGCTGATTCAAGAAGGCACAGAGGTGCAAAAGGGCGATCTGGTGATGGAGCTGGACGCCAGTTCACTGATTGACAGCCGCCTGGATCAGGAAATCCGCCTGCAAAATGCCGAGGCCTCCTATATCAGAGCCCAGGAAAACCTCGAAGTGGTGCGCAATCAGGCCCAGAGCGATGTCGAGCTGGCAACCCTCCAATACGAGTTTGCCCAGGAAGACCTGGATCAATATATCGACGGCGAATACCCCAACGAGCTGATGCGCTCCGAAGCGAGCATCACTCTGGCCGAGGAAGAGCTGGCACGGGCCCGGGAGCGCCTGGAGTGGTCGCGCACCCTGTTTGATGAAAAATTCATTTCCCAAACCGAGATGCAGGCCGATGAGCTGAACGAAAAACGCAGAACGCTGGACCTTGAACGCGCCGAAAATGACTACAACCTGCTGACCGAGTTTACCTACAAGCGCAAGCTGGCGCAGCTTGAAAGCGATCTCCGGCAAGCCGAGATGGCACTGGAACGCACCAAACGCCGGGCCCGCGCCGACGTGGTGCAGGCCGAGGCGGAACTGAAGGCCAGAGAGCTGGAATACAATCGCCAGCGGGACCGCCTGCAAAAAATCGAAGAGCAGATCGTCAACGCCACCATTTACGCCCCGACCGCCGGCACGGTGATTTATGCCACCAGCGCCATGACCGGCGGGCGGCGCTGGAATGTGGAACCGTTGACCGAAGGCCGCGACGTACGGGAGCGCGAAGATTTGATTTATCTGCCGACCACCGCCTCAGCCAAGGCCGAGGTCGGCATCCATGAGGCCAACCTGCAGAAAATCCGGGTCGGTCTGCCGGCGGTCGTGACCGTCGATGCGCTGCCCGGGCGCAAATATTTGGCAACGGTGGCCAGTATCGCTCCCCTGCCTGATGCGCAAAGTATGTTTTTGAACCCGGATCTGAAGCTGTATAATACCGAAGTCTTTCTTGAGGATAATGACGAGGCGCTGCGGACGGGCATGAGCTGTAATGTCGAAATTATCGCCGAGCAGCATGACGATGTACTCTCTGTGCCGGTTCAATCGGTCATCCGGGCTGACGGCGCCCACACCGTCTTTGTGGTCAACGGCAGAAGCATCGAGCCGCGCCAGGTGGAGATCGGTATGGACAACAACCGGATGGTGCACATCCGCAGCGGCCTGTCCGAAGGCGAACAGGTTCTGTTGACTCCGCCGTTAAGTGCCGGAACGGCTGACGGGCGCAGGAGCCGGACGCCTGCCGAACCCGGCGATATTGACGATCGAGTTCGTGATCGCCTGAACAATAATGACCGGTCCGCAGACGCCCCGGCCGAGCCGCCGCAGGCGGCTCCGGAGGCGGCTGACCCGATGCAGCAGTTGCGACAGCGGCTTGAGCAAATGACTCCCGAACAACGTGAGCAGTTGCGTCAGCAATATGAACAGATGTCCCCGGAACAGCAGGAGCAGCTTCGCCGGCAGATGCGGCCGGAGGGCTCCGGCTCAGGGCAGCGGCAGGGACAAGGTCAGGGACAGCGGCGCCAGCAGCGGCCGGCGGAGACGACGCCATGACCGGGCCCAACGGCGATATCGTCCGCCTGGATGCGGCGCGAAAAATATACCGGATGGGCAATCAGCAGGTCAACGCGTTGGACGGCGTGACTGTGGCGTTTACCCGCGGCAGCTTTTGGGCGATTATGGGCGCCAGCGGGTCGGGCAAAAGCACGATGATGAATATCATCGGCTGTCTGGATCGGCTCAGCGACGGACACTACAGGCTCGAAGGGCAGGATGTCGGCACGCTGGATGACGATCAGCTCAGCGAGCGACGGCTTCGCCATATCGGATTCATCTTCCAGAGCTTTAACCTGATCCCGCAGCTCACGGTGCAGCGCAATATAGAACTGCCGCTGTATTATCTCGGCTGGCAGCCTGAGCCAAGCGCCGCCCGCGCGACGGAACTGGCCCGGCGGGTCGGCCTTGAGGACCGGCTCCATCACCGCCCCACCGAGCTGTCCGGCGGCCAGATGCAGCGGGTCGCCATCGCCCGGGCGCTGGCCAACGATCCGCATCTGCTGCTGGCCGACGAGCCGACGGGCAACCTGGACAGCGCCACCGGCGAGCAGATTATGAAGCTGCTCGATGCGCTGCATCGCGAAGGCAAAACAATCATAATGGTCACCCACGAACCGCATATTGCGGTCCACGCCCGAAGCCGTCTGTATATGAAAGACGGCCGCATCGACCGCATCGACGAGAGTTAAGATGAACCAGAACCGTTTTTTCAGAAATATCGCACTGGGGATTGAAAACCTGCTGCTGCACAAGCTTCGCTCGGTGCTGACCATGCTGGGCGTGGTCTTTGGTGTCGGCAGCGTCGTGGCGATGCTCTCGGTCGGCGAAGGCGCCAGCCAGGAGGCCATGGATCAGATCCGAAAGCTCGGCAGCACGAACATCATCCTGACCTCCGTCAAGCCGGTCGACGAGGATGATCGCACAGCACCGCGGTCGTTTATGAGCATGAGCATGTATGGCTTGACCTATGACGATTACGAGCGTTTGCGCGTCAGTTACCCGGCTGTTCGGCAGATTGCCCCGGTCAAACTGCTGCGCAAAGAATCCCGCCTGGGATCGCGTTCGATGGAATTGCGCGTGGTCGGCACGAGCGATGCCTGGTTTGACCTGGTTCAGCGCGAGCTGGTCGCCGGACGCAGATTGCGCGCCTCGGACGAGGACCAATTCAACCCCGTCGCCGTGCTGACCGAGTTCGGGGCGCGGCGGCTGCTGGCCACGCAAAGTACAATCGGCCAGCGCGTCCGAATCGGCGGGCAGGCCTTCGAGATCGTCGGCATCATCAAAAGCGAATCCGGTCAGGCCGGTGAGATGCAGGTGCCCGACCGGGATGTGGATGTGTATATCCCGCTGCGGATTGCCAGAGATTATTTCGGCGACACGACGACGCGCATTCAGGCCGGCTCCATGAGTCGAGAGCGGGTCGAGCTGCACCAGATTATCGCCCAGATTGACGAGATGGGGAACGTCGAGCCCACCGCGGCGGCCATCGAACAGATGCTCCAGCGCTTTCATCGCAGGAAAAGTTACGAGATCAGCGTACCCCTGTCACTGTTGCGGCAAGCCGAGGCGACCCAGCGTACGTTTAACATCGTCCTGGGCTCGATCGCCGGCATCAGCCTGCTGGTCGGCGGCATCGGGATCATGAATATCATGCTCGCCTCGGTCACCGAGCGCACCCGCGAGATCGGCATCCGCCGCGCCATCGGCGCCAAACGCGGGCAAATCATCACCC
Source organism: Phycisphaerae bacterium (assembly GCA_007121565.1). GTDB lineage: Bacteria > Planctomycetota > Phycisphaerae > Sedimentisphaerales > Anaerohalosphaeraceae > T3Sed10-213. Next base: position 1,796 of record SKKI01000299.1, on the reverse strand, counting down.
AGTTTTTGATCGAAACCATCGTGCTGTCCACCATCGGCGGCCTGGTGGGCATCGCCCTGGGCGTCCTGACGCCGATGCTGATCACCTACTTTTCGGGGATGCCGACGGTCCTGACGCCGCTGAGCATTGTCCTGCCGATGGTCATCAGCTTTGTCGTGGGCATCGTTTTCGGCCTGTACCCGGCCGCCAACGCCGCCCGGGTCGATCCGATCATCGCCCTGCGGCACGAATAGCCTTTACCCGCCTCATTGATGTGAATCTGCTGGAGTCCACAATGCGACAAATCCATCATTTCATATCTTCAAATAAACCAACTTTTGTGGATTAGAGCCTAAAAACCACGTTTGCCATCGTAGAGGCGGATGGGGTCTGAAGGGGGGCTGTGGGGCGGATTCGCATTAATTCGTGTTTTCGGATCGTGCTATGGGGCGGCAATTCTGAATTTTTTAAGTGTTCCGGTGGGCTTGGGTTGCGCGCCCGGTGAGGGCATTGGGAGCGGGTTTTTTCACACGCGTTGCGGTCGTTGGCCCCTGGTGCGGGGACGTGTGGTTGATTGACGATGGACGATTGACGATGGACGATTGACGATGGACGATTGACGATGGACGATGGACGATTGATGAATTTTGGAAAGGGGTTGCGTGATGGCGTTTGACCTGAGGATATTTGCGGATGCGGGATTGGACGGGGCGTTTGTCCAGTGGCTTACTGAGCATCAGTGGCTGGCCAACCAAGGTCATTTCGGGCGGCTGTGGGACTACTATCAGAACCCGGCGACGCTGTCGTATCGGTGCGGCGATGACCAGACGGGCAGCGGGCGGGTGCAGGCCCAGGAGACGGGGCTGCCGGCGCGGATTACCGGTCGGCATTACGGCTCGACGCGCGAGGCGGGCCTCGGCAAAAAGGTCGGCGACATCCAACGCAAAGAAGTGGTGATTGAAAACGACATTGCCTGGCGCATCGGCGCAATGGTCGATTTTTTGTTCGGCAAGGGCGTGTCGTTTGTCAGCCGCGCCGCCGAGGCGACTCGAGGCCAAGAGATTGAACAGATTCTTAAAGCGGTGTTCGAGGCCAACGGCGGGGCGGGATTTTTCCAGGAGTTGGCGGTGCTTGGGGGTGTGTACGGCTTTGCGGATTGCCTTGTGCGTCCGGGCGAGCGGCTTATCTCACGGTTGCGCCGCGGCCGGCGGCGCGACGTTTACAGCACGTCTTTGAGCATGTCTGACTTTCACGCCGTACTTGAACACGCCGAAACCATCGCCCTTGAGCTGATCGACGCGCCTCGGGCACTGCCGATCCTGGACGAATCGGACTATCGCAGACTGCGGTATTATGTGCAGCATTTTCATCAGCCGTGCAACGCGGTCGAGCAGGCCGGGCCGTCGATTGTCAGCGTGCTCGGCGGGCGCACCTCGCAGCGGCAGCGGCGGGTGATGACCGTCACGGAGATCCTGGGGCCGACGGCCTGGCAGCGGTACGAGAACGGGCAGTTGGCCCGCGAGGGCGACAATCCGCTGGGGTTTGTACCGGTGGTGCATATTCAGAACCTGGCCCAGCCGCAGACCTATGAGGGCATCAGCGATGTCGAGCAGTTGGTGCCGCTGCAGGACGAGCTGAACACGCGGCTCAGCGACCGGGCCAGCCGGATTACGATGCAGGCGTTCAAGATGTACCTGGCCAAGGGGCTGGACGGGTTCTCGGATAAGACGATCTCGCCGGGGCGGCTGTGGTTTACGGACAATCCCGAGGCGACGATTGAGGCCTTCGGCGGCGATACGGCCAGCCCCAGCGAGGAT
>SKKI01000325.1 GCA_007121565.1 Phycisphaerae bacterium | reverse complement strand
TAGCGAAAACCGAAGCCTGTCGTTCGGCGTCGGTTGGAGCGAAACCCTAAACGATCGACTACACACGTAGAAGTCTGACTCGAAATATCACGGGACGGGGGTTCGACTCCCCCCGCCTCCACTTCATAAGCCCTTGCAAAACAAGGCACTTGCGGAAACGCCGCAGGACGATTTGGACGCGCCATTGTCCGATGTGCGCATCGAAGCACCGGAAAAGACCCCCGAATTGCAAGCCCTGATCGACCGCTGGGATGCCCTGCCGGAAAGCATACGCAAGCAGATCATCGACCTGGCCATTGACCCGTAGAGGCAGCAGGCGGGCCGCAGAGCGGAAAGCAGACACCCCGCAGGCCAACAAGACACCACGCCGGGCCAGACGGTCAGACAAGACCCACCGCCGCGACAGACAGACCGAGACAGACGCACCGGAACAGCAGGACAGCCGAGGCAAAATGAGACAAGTTGCACTTTTCCTGAAAACGACAGCCGAGCCGACACGCCGATGCAGACGACCGGCACGGAGCCGAGCAGCGACGACGACAGACCGGAGGTGTGCGATCAGTACGGCATCGCTCCGACCCAGTTCTATCAATGGCAAGACACTTTTTTGAGCAAGGCTTGACCGCATTTGAGCCCAAATTCGATGACTAATAAAAACGGATTCCCAGCGTCACCCCAGCGCCCGTGACAATCCACCTCTGATTTTGTCCCGCTTTTTTCTTGTATTATCAGGCGGAAATTGTCATACTAAAAAATGCAATGGTGGCGCCTTCACTGTGATGGGCTAAAGCCCATCCTAACGAATCAACGAATAAATACGAAGGGAGATTGTTATGAGAACCGTGCACCTGTTATTCATGTCGACACTGTTTTTGCTGGCCGGGTGTGTGCCCTCGCTGCACGCGCTTTATACCGACGAGACGCTGGTGTTCGACCCGGCCATCGAGGGCCGCTGGCAGCAGCAGGACAACGATTATCTCTGGGAATTTGTCCCGGACGCCGAGAGCAAATCGTATGCCCTGACCATCCACGAAGGCGACGACACGACAAGCAAGCTCATCGCGCACCTGGTTGAGATCGACGGGCAGCGTTTCTTTGACTTCTATCCCGACCGAGACTCGCCCGCCGAAATCGGCTTCTGGGCGGCCGTACACCTGGTCCGTACGCATCTGTTCTTGAAGGTTCACGATACCGAGCCGGATATTGTGATGTCGGCGATGGTCCCTGACACGATTGACAAGCTGCTCAAGGATAATCCCGAGAGGGTCAGGCACGAGAGACTTGAAGATCGCATTGTTCTGACAGACACGCCGTCGGGATTGCAGGCGTTTGTCACGGCGGGCCTGGACATCGAAGACTTCTTCTCCGAGCCGGGTACGCTCAAGCGCATTACCGAATCCGAGCCGAACGGCCCGTAAGCCGGGGAACGGAAAAACTCAATCGCGATCCGAATACGTGTTGAACGCGGCGCGTTGGGTGAAGGGCTTTTTGGCGGGTTGTTTGACCTGTTCGGCCGGCACGCCGACCGGCAGCAGGATGCGGACGTATTTGCCGACCGGGACATTGAGCAGCTTGCCGATGGCCTCGGCGCGTCCGTCCACGCGCAGCCACCCGTCAATCCACACGCTGCCGTAACCCAGGGCCGTGATCGCCAGCAGCATATTCTCCACCGCCGCGGCGCAGTCTTCGACCTGGAAGGACATCCCCTCATACACCGGCTCGGGCTCGTGGTCAAGGACACAGGCGATGAACGCCCGGGCCTGCTGCATGGCCTTGTTGCGGTCGTGCATGTGGCCGATGCTGCGCACCAGCTCCGGCTCATCGACAATCACAAACTGCGTCGTCTGAGCATTTCGTCCCGACGGGGCGTCCAATCCGGCCTGGACAATCTTGTGCAAATCCTCGCGCGGTATGGGTGTCTCTTCAAACCCGCCGCGATACGAATGCCGTTTTTTGATTGCTTCGAACACATCCATTTGAACAACCTTTAATTATAGGTAACCTAAAAATTGAATATTGCACGGCCAAGATGGCCGTACGACACGAATTTCACGGGCAAGATGCCCGTGCTACAAATTATTAGAGTTGCCTCTAAACATCAATTCGGCGGATGGCGGCGCCGACGCCGTTGAGTTTTTCCTCGATGTTCTCATAGCCGCGATCGATGTGGTAGACGCGCTGAACCACCGTTGTGCCGTGCGCCGCCAGGCCGGCCAGCACCAGCGCCGCCGAGGCCCGCAAATCCGAGGCCATCACGGGCGCGGCGATCAGTTTCTCAACACCGGCGACAATCACGTTGGGCCCTTCTTTTCGGAGATTAGCGGCCATCCGGTTCATCTCGGCCACGTGCATAAACCGGTCGGGGTAGATCTTTTCGGTAATCACGCTGTTGCCATCGGCCAGCGCCAGCAATGCCATAAACTGGGCCTGCAAGTCGGTCGGAAAGCCCGGATAGGGCTGGGTTGTGATATCGGCCGGGCCAATCGCGCCGCTCATCACCACGTTGCATCCGTCATCGGCCGGCTCCACGACCGCCCCGATGCTGCGAAGCCGATCGGCGACCGCGACCATATTGTCCAGATCGCAATTGCGGATGTGCAGGCGGCTTTGGGTAATCGCGGCCGCGACCATAAATGTGCCGGCCTCAATGCGGTCGCCGATGACCGGACGGGTCACGGGCTTGAGCTCCGTAACGCCTTCAATCACCAGCCGCGGCGAGCCGATGCCGCGGATCTTAGCGCCCATCGCGTTCAGATAGTGGGCCAGATCCGCCACCTCCGGCTCGCAGGCCGCCGATTCGATGACCGTCGTGCCTTTGGCCAGCGTTGCGGCCATCATCACATTGTCCGTGCCCAGTACGGTCGAGCCGAACGGGCCGCCGAGGAAGATTTGCGCCCCGACCAGTCCCCCGGGCGGCGCCTCGGCCACGATATAGCCGTTTTCGAGGTAAATGCGGGCGCCCAGCGCCTTGAGGCCGCGCAGGTGAATGTCTACCGGCCTGTCGCCGATCGCGCAGCCGCCGGGCATGGAGACCTTCACCTTGCCGCAGCGGGCCAGAAGCGGGCCGAGGATACAGATGCTGGCTCGCATCTTGCGGACGATCTCGTATTCGCCGACGGGGGTGTCGATGGTCGTCGCGTCGATATGCAGCCGACCTGTCCGGTCGCGGCCCACCGCTGCGCCCAGACTGGCCAGCAGCGTTTCAAACGAACGAATATCGGCCAGATTCGGGGCGTTGGGGATAACTGTCTCGCCCGGCGCCAGCAGCGCAGCGGCCATAATCGGCAGCGCGGCATTTTTCGCCCCGGCCACCTCAATCGTGCCGGACAGCTTGACCGGTCCGTCAATCTCAAAAATATCCATACGTTTATTCCCTGGTTTCTTGCAAAATTGAGCGGAATCTACTATAACAGGAGTCGTTTCACAAGGCAATTGAACTTCACGAAAGAATCCGGAAAATGCGGATTATTGGTATACAATTGGCGGATATGGCCGCTGAGATACTCGAAACGCCCGAGCCGGCCTTTGACTGGCTCAGCGCGGTGCTGTTCGTTGTCGGGTTTGTCATCCTGACCGTCTGGCTGCGGCAGTACGGCGGGCCCAAAACGCTGGCCGCCGCCCCGACCCGGCGACACAGCGTGCCTGTGTTCCTGCCGTTCTTGATCTTTTTTGCGTGGGCGATCGGGTTTTCCCAGGCTACTTTGTGGATTGAGCAGGCGTACCAAGATGTGGACAAGGACCGTCAGGTTGCCGCTCAATACCTGGCCCTGCTTGCGCTGAATGCGGCGGTCATCGCGGTTATTCTTGTTGCAGCGCGTCGCCGGTTCGCCCGGGGACTGAAAGGCTTCGGGCTGAATCCCAAAACGCTGGGGGCCGATGCCGGCTGGGGGGCAGTCAATTTGCTGGCGGTCTATCCGCTGGTCATCACCGGTATATGGCTGGTTATGGTCATTGGCAGACTGATCGCCGGTGATGATTTTGCGTTTCCGGTGCACGAGAGCCTGGAAGATTTGGCTGATACAGATATGGTTTGGGCGCAAGTACTGCTGGTCGTCCTGCTGGCGGGGGTGGTGCCGGTGATGGAGGAGCTGTTGTTTCGCGGGCTGCTGCAGTCGGCCTTTCGCGGTGTGCTGCCCGGCGTCTGGCCGGCTATCCTGATCACCTCGGCCCTGTTTGCCATCGTCCATTCGCCCTATCACGCACCGGGTATTTTTGCCCTGTCCTGCGCGATGGGCTACGCCTACGAACGCAGCGGCTCCCTGTTTCGCCCCATCTGCATCCACATCTTCTTCAACGCCACCAGCGTCATCGCCTCGATGCTGCTGTAAAAACAGACCTGCCGCCGGCAGCCTGCCGTCAAAGTGGCCCGTATTTCTTGCTGCAGCATCGACCGCGGCAACACTATCAACCCTTTGTATGCCAACCACCGATCGCCGTCATGCACCAAAATTTTGAAAATATTTGAAAATATTTGTAAAATAGACTTGACATAGTGTAAGGTTCAGTGTACTATTTGTTTAGTAAAGTACTCCTCTAAAACATAAGACAAGGAATATCTGAAATGAATCGAACACAAAAAATGGCGTGGTGGATCGTGGTTTGGACAGGGGCGGGGATAATCGCGGCCGGGATTGCGGTGCTTATTCTGTACTTCACGGTTGGATTTCCAAAGGCGTGGGCAGGTCTGTCCTTTTTGGGGATTGGTGGTTTCGGCGGGCTTGCGCCGTATATTTTCAGGAAAGACCCGGGGCCGGTACAGGTGGACGAGCGCGACCGCGCGATTCAGCTCAAGGCCGCCCGTGCGGGGTTTGCGATGTCCTACCTGGTCTTCGGCCTGCTGGCGATGGGCATCTGGATGTATTGCCGCTGGCGCGATATGTCGGCGGTATCGATTGAGGTGCTGCCAATGATATGGATTTTGGGTGTGTTCACAATGTTTTTGAGTCAGTCTCTGGCCACCCTGATTCTTTACGGCAAAGACAAACACACTGCGGAAGGAGAGTCGCTATGAATCGGGCACAGAAAATGGCGTGGTGGATAATCGTTGCAATTGGCATTTGTGGAATTATCATCGCCGGTCTGTCTTTGGCGGGGGTTTCTGCGGCAGTGCGTATGCTGATCGTTGGGAGCATTGTCGGGGTATCCGGACTGTGCGCTGCGAAATGGTCTTCCAAAAATTTCTGTTCAGCTAAGTTCGACGAAAGGGAGTGGGCAATCGAATTGAAAGCGACACGCATCAGCATGACCCTTGCCTATGCCTTTTTTGTGTTGGTTTGCCTGGGACTTTGGTGCTATTACCGCTATGTGGCCATCGAAACGGTATCAATCGATATATTGACAGTGATGATTTGGCCGCCCGCGATCTTTCTTTTTCTCAGTTATGCAGTTACGATTTTGGTCCTTTACGGCAAAGACAAACATACTGCGGAATGCGAGTCGATATGATTTGGGTTTATTGTATCGCCCCGTTGGGGTTTTATGGATGCCGGGAGACAGTGACCGGAGGCTTGCGCCTCCGGCTAACTTACTTTGTAGCTGTCTATTTTCCTGATGTGGCGGTAGGTTGATCTTATCTTTTTTTTCAGAATGTCTGATAATATTTAGGTTTAAGCAGCGACATTGCCGATAGAAGGACTATGGCATTAGGTACAAAAAAAATCGACTACGAAAAAGAATTGCAGGCACGCAACAAAACGATTGCGCAGCAAGCCG
>SKKI01000243.1 GCA_007121565.1 Phycisphaerae bacterium | reverse complement strand
TCAAATACGCCGCCTGAATCCGCCCCTGACCGAGCTGGCGTCCACGCCCCTGCTCGGCCATATCAAACTGATCCGAGGCCACGTACAGCACCACCTCATCGGCCATAAACTCAATCATGCGCTCCTCGGCTAATTGCTGCCACAGATAAAACCGCCCCGAGGCGATGATAACCTCCCGCTCGTCCGGCAGCGAGGTGACCTCAATCGTCGGTGCCGGCTCCCAGACGGATGACACGTGCACCGGATAATCCACAGCATCCTCCACCAGTTCGTCGGGCACAGGCGGCTGGACAGGCCGGCGGGCCGGCTCAGGGGGCACCGGCGGCGGTGGCGGCGCGACCTCAGGCCGCTCAAGCGAGGGAACCTGCGCCCTTTCCGGAATGCTCGGGCCAAACGTTAGGGGAGCCAGAGCGGCAAGGCCTCGCTGGTACAGCGGATCATCCGGCAGCACGTCGAATGGCACTTCGTCGCGCTGCGGCGCAACCGTAAAGACATCCCCGGTCACCGTAAACTGCATCGCCATCGCATCGGCGCCCTGCACCGTGGCCTGCCGCTGTGCGGTGGCTTTGGCGCGGGCGCCCTGCTCAAGCTGCACATCGCCCTCAACGTACACATAGGCCCGATAATAATGCCCCAGATAATGCGCCGAGGGGGTTCCGTACACATTGAGCCAGATAAAGCCCTCTCGCCCGCTGATCCGGTTGTCCCCAACAGTAACCGTCAGGCCGTCGGAAAACCCGATGACATGGTCCCACGGCGGCGACGGCGCGGTGTAGACCGTCATCGCCGAGGCGCGCACATGCATATCCTGACCGGTCGGAAAGGCGGAAAAACGATCCGCCTGGCCAAACGATGCACCGCTCAGAAGCAACATACAGACCAGCAACAGCCCACTGGTATTCATAAAAATTCCTGAAATCCGGGCGTTAAAATCCTGAAATTTAGCTCACATTGCAAAATCGGTGCGATTATAGCCGTTTTGCCCCGCGATTCCAGCGAAAAATGAGAATATTCAAGGCCTGCAGAATCTGCCCTGACGACGCGAAAATAGAGGGCTTACAGCGTCTGGAAGTGAATCGCCGCCCGGTACATCCCGTTGACCCGCCGGCCTTCGACAAAGGAAGGCGGATAGTCGGTATTGCGGGGCTGGAGGCGAATGCGCTCGTCGGACTCGAAAAAGACCCGCTTGAAGGTGGTCTCGTGCGGCATCGAAAACCGCACAAAGCAGTCGTCGCCGTTGTGGACCTCGGCAGCCGGCGAGAAGACCACGATATCCCCCTGGCGAAACTTCGGCTCCATCGAATCGCCGACCACCCGCACCGCAAAGGCGTTGGGGTCGTGGATGTCCGGACAGCGGACATAATCATCTGCGAACCCCGCCGGGTAGCCAAGATCGCTGAACTGGGCCGGATATCCCGCCGCGACCTTGTTAATCACCGGCACCCAGCGCCCGTCGCGTTTGCCCTGACTGCCGGCACCCACATCCAGCTCATACTCGGCCAATACCTCCCCCAGCCGCGACGGCTCCAGCGTATGCTCAATGATGTCGTTGAGAATCTTGCGATAATGACGTTTTTGGGCATCCAGCGTGTCGTATTCCCGGCGTATGTCAGCCGGAATCCGCTCAATATGCGCCGTGTGCTGAAGCACGCCCGAGTCAAACTGCAGAACCTCTTCAAGTCGCGAGAGGAGCCGATCACTCGGCGGATTCTTGACTTTTCCGGTCTCCACGGTCGATAAATAGGGTTTCGAGAACCCGGTTGCCGCGGCGACCTCGTCCAGCGTGAGATTCAACTGCTCCCGACGTTTACGAATTAGATGACCAAGAGACATAAAAGCTATTATAAATATTTATCAAACAAATACCAACAAAAATTCAATAAATTATGAATATCATAGCTTTACGCATACAATCTTTCGCGTTGGATGTAATCCAGCACCGCCGCTGGCAGCAGGTCGTCGACGGGTTGGCCGGCGGCCAGTCGGGCGCGAATCGCGGTGCTGTCGGCCTCGATGCGGGGGGTGGCCAGCATATGCCGCTCAAGCTGTGCCACCCGCTGGGCTCCAAGCGGTTTGATCAAATGATCCAGCCGGGGCGACGGCATCCCGCCGCGATGCATAATGCATAATCGACACGCATCCAACAGCTCGTCGATATGATACCAACGGCCCAAGTCGTTGGCCGCATCGGCGCCGACCAGCCAGAAAAACTCGGCCGACGAACCAAAGACCTGCCGAAAATGGCGAACCGTATCCAGCGTGTAGCTCGGCGGCGGGCGCCGCAGTTCACAGTCGCTGGTCTCAAAGCGATCGCGCCCCGCTATCGCCAGACGAATCATCGTCAGTCGCGCCTGACCGGAGGCAAAGGGCCCTTCGGACTTATGGGGACTGCGCCGCGCGGGGATAAAAAACAAACGGTCGCCGTCAAGTTGATCGAAGGCAAACTCCGCAACCGTCAAATGACCCTTGTGAATCGGGTCAAACGACCCGCCAAAAAGAATGATTTTTTGTATCGAATCTGTCATCGTTATCCTCGAAACATGTTGAATTGTGACAAAAAAACAAGCCTCAACAAGAAAATTTTTAAGAAATTGAAAAATTTTTTGATTTTTTTTATCCCCGGCCGCAACCTGTCAACAACGTCAGCAAGAACATTTCCATCCCGACGCCCTTCATTTCACGGGTCTTTTTTGAAATATGCAAAAACTCCAATATTTTTAACTCTAACGCCCTGTCGAAGCCATTTTCTATTTTTGGCCGATCACACGCAAACGCACATCGCAGCGTTTGATACATGCGATCAATGCCGCTATGCATACCGCCGCAGCCCTACTGCAAAGCGCGTAAGTCCCTTAAAATCAAAAAATTTATGAAGGTTTGTTCTGGATTTTGACGATATTTGTGTATAATAAAACCAAACAGGTAATGAATGATATGAACAATAACTTTAGAGAATCGACGAAGGGAGGTGACAACCGTATGGCAAAGAAAAAAGCCGCAGCAAAGAAAGCCAAAAAGAAAACAACAAAGAAAAAGGTAGCAAAGAAGAAGACGGCAAAGAAGGCGACAGCCAAGAAAGCTACAAAGAAGAAAGCTGCAAAGAAAACGACAAAGAAGAAAACAGCAAAAAAGAAAACCAAAAAGGCTGCAAAAAAAGCAACCAAGAAGAAAAAGTAAGACTTGTAAAAGTCTCGAAAAGGAAGGTTACAACGCCACGGCTAACCTTCCTTTTTTATTTTCTACTCCCACCCATCTCTGAAAATCGGACAAAAACCGACCTTGAGCCCTCTTTCAGCGCAAAACAGCGGTGCGCTGACACATGGCAAACGCACCGCCGTCATACCCTTTTTGAAAACAGTAATCGGCCCAAAAGCCTCTCTGATCAGTTGCCGCCGTGGACAAAGGCATTCCAGTGCTGCCGCAGGTCCTGACGGTCCGGCATGCCTGTATTGGCGATCCAGAACCGGTAACGCACCGTCAGGGACTCATTTTCGGCCACATCCGTCACAAAAAACGCACCAAACCGCCCGTAATCGCGGTACGCCGAGAACCGAGTCTCCCGCGGATTGGTCGGATGATCCATCTGCTGGACGGTGTACGGGCGATCAAGCCGCATGAAATACCGCATCGCCGCCCAGGGCATATCCCGATCCCGGTGAGCATTGGCATCCGGATCGTCAAAGACATAGATCGTCCGGTCTTTGGTTTCTTCAAACACATAATTGCATGCCCGATACTGCACACCGGCGTGCTCCGGATCGCCGGCCAGGCGGATATCCGAGCGGGCCGGGGTCAGCTCCGACTCAAAGTCCAGCAGCGCAATCGTCGGCAGCGGCTGGGCAAACGCCGTCAGCGTCCGCCGCTCAATCACGACCGGCTCGCCGGCGGCGTCATTCCAGTGAATCACCGCGGTCGAACGGGCCAGCACCGGTCCGGCGATCGTCTTTTCAAATTGATAATGTTCCTGCCGCACACCGTCGCGCATATGCCACCAGTCGTCGCGCTGATCACCGTCATAGTGCAGATGATTAAACCCGTAGTAAATGCCGCGATGATGTGGAAACCGCCCACCGGGGCCGTTGGTGATAAAGTTGCGGCCCGTTTCATCAAACACATGGTGGAAGACCTTGAAGGTCTCGAAGGCGCGTTGCTCGCTCGAGGTGTCCGAGGCGTACATATACCGCGTCACCGGGCGGCCCTTATACAGTAAATCCAGGTAATCGCCCGGCTTGCCGGCCCACGAAAACCGCTCATTCGCCGATACCTGACCGATTGAAAACGCCGCCTGCCACCGGCTTGGGGCCTCGGCGGCATCCTCGACGATCCACCAGAGCTCGTACCCGCCGTCGGCAGCCGGTACAACCTGACCGGCAGTGCTCTGTTCGGACGCATCGGCCGCTCGGAGGGTGACTAAAATCCGCTCGGGATCGACTCCCCGCAATTGCTCGGGCAAGTCAATGGATGTACCAACAGGAACATGCCTGCCCATCGCCTGATCCGTTTCAACGGCAACCGGCACCGTCAGCGCTGCGGCGCGCACCGTTGAGGCACAAACGGATAAAACCGCTGCCGCCGCAATCCACAGAAACGGTTGAACCCATGATTTTTGCTTAAACATCTTACATTCCTTTCTTCACTTAACCATTGATGGCTCTGCCGCACAACTGGTCCTGAAGCACCTCTGCTTCAGGACCATGCTGCTGTGCAGTCCGCTCTTTTCGTATGACACTTAACGAATCACGGGCTTGGAACCCCGTGAACACGGCCAAGATGGCCGGGCTGCAAACACACATTCCTCTGCGACTTAATTAACCGCCAGAGCATCCAGATTCGGGCCGCGGCCGACGGCGACCACGCGGACGGCATTGCTGCCTGAGGTGAATGTCACCTTTTTATCCACTGTTTTCCAGTTGTCCCAGCTTTCGGTCGCCGCAAAGGCAATGCGACCGACGTTTTGGCCGTTGATGTACAGATCACAGGGGCTGTTTTCGACTGCGGCATAGCGGAAGGTCAGGGTAAACTCTCCGGCCTCGTCAGCCAGCACATTGTCCCATTCCAGATAGCTGCCCGAATCGGCGTGCAGCTCAACAAATCCGGTGCCCTGGTAGCCGTCAAAGCGATTGGACACGCGTGCCTGGCGCATCACCGGCGCATCTTCGGCCTCATATATATGCCCCTGCATCTTGGGCGGAATCCTCGGCGGTTCAGCATCTTCGCGGTGCGGGTAGTACAGCGCCCCGCCGGGGCCGAGGTCCTTGATACGGATGTTGCGGAATTTATACACCAGGTCCCGCTCACCGTGATGCTGAAGACCGATATGCCCGGTCAAATCCATCTCATCGTGGATGTCGGTGGTCAGGACGCCGTTGACAAAAATCCGAATGTGCGACCCGATACATTCGATACGATACCGGTTCCATTGACCCTGCTTGAATGCGTCGCCGGCACGTGCGCGAAACTCGGCAATGGACGCATCGCGGGCCTGCGGCGAGGGAGCGTGATCGCGATTGGGCGAGATAAACCACCTTCGCCGCCCCTCGTCAAACAAGCCGCCCGACCAGGCCCGTGCGGACGGGTCCACCTCGGCCTGATAGCCCCATACACGGTTTTTCGCCATCTGGCTGCGGAACTGGAAACCGGAATTGCCCGCATTCGGCGGCATCTTGACGTCCACTTCAAAAATGAAATTGGCAAACTCATTTTTGGTCATCAAAAACCACTTGCGGCTTTCAGTGGTCAGATGCACTTCGCCATTGACCACCTCGG
>SKKI01000097.1 GCA_007121565.1 Phycisphaerae bacterium | reverse complement strand
GCATTTCAGATTCCCACCGGCAGCATGGCCGAGACGCTGCGCGGCGATCATTACCGCATGCGCTGCATCCGGTGCGGTCACGCCTTCGATACAGGCTCGGATTCGATGTCGCTGGATCTGCCGCAGTGCCCCAATTGCGGAAAGCCCCAGCCCGCAGAAACGATCGGCCCCCTGGTCAACGGCGACCGGATTTTTGTACTCAAATCGATCTATCAGTTCTTTGAGCCCCAGCGGTGGGATGTCGTCGTGTTTAAAAATCCCGTCGATCCGTCAATCAACTATATCAAGCGCCTGGTCGCTCTGCCCGGCGAAAGCATCCAGCTCATCGACGGCGATATTTACATTGACGGCCAGATTGTCCGCAAACCGCCCGGCGTGCAGCGCCAGCTCTGGATGCCGATTTATGTGCAGCGTTATCAGCCGTCGGTCAAAGCGTTCGCCGATGATGACCCAACGCCTGACAGGCCGCACTGGCAGCAGCCATTGACCAATGCGCCGGGGTCGCTGTGGCAGTTTGACGCCGCCAGCCCGGGACGCTTTCTGCTGAATGAACCGGGCGAGACAAAGCATACGCTGATCTTTAACGGCAGCGGTCCCAACGATTTCCGCGTGGTGTACGGGTACAACGACAGCAGCACCTTTGGCGCAATGCCATTATCCAGCGATTTGATGATTCGTTTTCAGGTTAAGGGCAGTGACTTGCACAGTGCAGTGGGGGCGGTGCTTGAAAAATACGGCGTTCTCTATGCGGCCCGGGTCGATATGTCGGGTGCGGCAAGTTTTCTGAAATACCAAGACGATCAGTGGCAGATATTGCGGCGTATTCTGACCGACAGCATTGGCCCCGATAGGTTTGAGGCCTTTGAGTTTGCCAATGTCGACCGTCAACTCGTTTTGCGATGGGGCGAGAAACGATTTTCGTATGATTTGACCGGTGATGAAGATCTGAAAAGTATTGACCGCCAGCAAACACCTCCCGAGGTTAGACTGTTCGGCAGCGGCGGCCTGGAGGTTCGCAATGTGGGGCTGTACCGGGATATTTATTATATCGACCACGGCGTACGGGCCACGCCGCGGGAGCCGTTTGTGTTGGGTGAGGATGAGTTTTTTGTCTGCGGCGACAATACACCCAACAGCCTGGACAGCCGGTTGTGGACAAGCCAAGGCTACGGCAACCACGGCGTCAGATACCAGGAAGGCATTGTACCGCGCGAGTATCTGATGGGCAAAGCGGTGCTGATTTACTGGTCGCAGGCATTTCGACCGCGCCCCACAATGCTGCCGGTCATCCCGAATTTCAACAACATCCGGACCATCGCCGGCGGGGCCGATCAAACGTACTGAACGCCGGGACGGCCTGCTTATTGCCCTTTAATGTCTCGCGGATCGAGCCCCTCTTCGACCGCCATAATCTTTTTGACCCGGCGAAGGTGCCGTCCGCCGCTGAATTCGGTGGTCAAAAACGTCTCGACAATCTTGCACAGCATATTGGAGCCGATCAGATCACCTGACAAGCAGAGGACATTGGCGTCATTGTGCTGACGCGCCAGCCGGGCGGCCAGTTCATCATAACACAAGGCCGCACGGATGCCTTTAATTTTGTTCGCGGTCATGCACATACCGATACCGGTGCCGCATACCAAGACAGCCGCATCAGCCTGTTTTTCAGCCACGGCTTTGGCGGCCACATAAGCGCTGTCCGGATAATCGGCCGGCGGGTCACTCGGCGTCGACAAATTCACACATGTCATATCCAATTGAGAAATAACCGCACGTATTTCTTCAATCGCCTTGTGGCCTCTATGGTCGTTTGCAACCGCTACTCTCATAATAATTCGTTTATCCTCTCTGACAGGCACCGTTCAATCTGTTCCGCACATGCGCGGTACGTATCAATATCCAATCCCACAGGGTCCGAAATCTCACCCGCAGGATCCAACAAAAAACATCTGTCCCCGGCTTGGGGCACGGCATCAACGACGGCCTGTACATGACCGGCCGTCATCCCGAAAATAAGATCTGCCTGTCGAATCATCGATTCGGTCAGGGTCGTGCTGCGATGGGACGCCAGCGGCGTTTGCTTCTCGCGGCAGACGTCCAGCGCATGACTGCTGGCAGGCATCCCATCAAATGCCGCAACACCAGCAGATGCGACAGTATAACCACGATCCTGTATCTGGTCAAGGCCGCAGTTGAGTTTATTGGCAAAATATTTGCGGCACAGGGCCTCGGCCATCGGGCTGCGGCAGGTATTTCCCGTACACACAAACAGAATAGTCACCGCGGCGGCCTCAAGAATCTGCTGACGGCTGTAAACCCCCTCCCGCAGCACCTCCAGCCCGCGCTGTCCGGTCCTGACCACCGTGCTGGCAAGCCGGTATCGGTTTGCACCGGGGGTATCGATCACCATCTCAATATGCCCGTCAAAGTAGTCCACAACCTCCTGCGCCGTCAGCGCGGGCCGCTGGGCGTCGGGATTGGCACTGGGTGCGACGACCGGGGCCAGCGCTTCGGTCAGCACCGCACTGGTTACCGGATTATCCGGGCAGCGAACCCCCAAAGTCCCATCGGGATACAGCAATTCGAAGGTGTCGGCAGGCAGCGCGTGTTTGACCTGCTTCAGCGATGTTTCATCCAATTCAAAGACGATGGTGACCGGCCCGGGCCAGGTATTGCGCATCAATTTTCGCGCCTGTAGCGACGGACGCGGGACATACCGCGACAAATCCTCTATTCGACCGATGTGCAGGGTGTAGCGTTTGCCTGCGGCACGAACCTTGATCCGATCCAGCCGCGACAGGATTCGATTTTCTGCCTTGGCCGCCAGTCCATAGACGGTCTCGGTCGGGATGGCCACAATCGCCCCGTCCCGCAGGAGCCGCCCGGCCCGCTGGATCGCCTCACGATCTGAATCAGATTCAACAGTAACAATGTCGGTTTTCATCTTAGTCATTAGGCAACCTCAAAAATTGAATATTGCACGGCCAAGATGGCCGTACGACACGAATTTCACGGGCAAGATGCCCGTGCTACGAATTATTAGAGGTTGCCATTATACTACATCAAAACATGCTGGTTTCAACACCAAACATTAATCTGCGAAACCTGAGGTGTCCTTCAGGTCAACTCGCCAAAAAGGGTCAAGGCGGCGGTTTTGGTAATTCTGACGTTGGCAAATTTTCCGGCCAGGGTTTCCGGGCCGTTAAAGACGACAATGTAGTCGCTGCTTGTTCGCCCGATCAGTTGAGGGTTGTCCTGATTTTCGGCCTTGTTCAGGTGCGGCTTTTTGCTGGGGCCTTCAACCAGGACCTCCAGCGTTTTGCCCAGAAATGCGCGGTTGTCCGTCTCGGCAATCTCACTGATGACCTCCAGCAGCCGGGCATTGCGAGCCTGTTTAACCTCTGCGGGCACATCATCAGCCAGCCTCTTGTCGGCGTGGGTGCCGGGACGCGGGGAGTATTTGAAGACAAAGCAATTTTTGTAGCGCACGCGGCGAATCATCGCCTCGGTCGCCTCAAAATCCGCATTTGTCTCGCCGGGAAAACCCACGATAAAATCGCCGGCCACCGCCAGGTCCGGTACGGTCGCCCTGGCCTGGTCGATCAGATCAACGTACCGAGCGGCAAAATAGCCGCGATTCATTGCCTTTAATACTCTATCCGAGCCGCTCTGAGCCGGAATATGCAGATACGGACAGACCTTCGGCAAATCCGCCATCACCTGCAAAATCGACGTATCAAACTGTCCCGGATGGCTGGTAATAAACCGCACCCATCGCACACCATCGATGGCGCTGACCTGCTCGAGCAGATCCGCCAGCGTATACGTCCTGTCACCGGCGGTGTACCGATAAGCGTTGATGGTCTGGCCCAGCAGTGTTATTTGGCGAATGCCCTGTCCGACCAGTTTTCCGGCCTGTTCGATAATCGCCTGCGGGGCCCGTGAGACCTCCGGCCCGCGCACATACGGCACAATACAGTACGTACAGAAATTGTTGCAGCCCCGCATCGCCCGGATAAACGCCTGCGACTTGATATGGTTGGCGTCCGAATCGTACGCCAGCTCAAACGCATCCAGCCGCTCGCTGATATCGCGGATGGTTTCGCTGGCCGCCGGCTGCCGGATATTGTCCAGCACGTGCATCCGTTTTTGGTGATCGGCCAGCGCGTTGTCGATCAACTCCGGCACCTCGTGCAACTGCCCCGGCCCGGCGACCACATCCACCGCCTCGTGCGCCAGCAGCTTTTCGCCCATTCGCTGGGCCATGCATCCGATGACGGCCACCACCAGTTGCGGCCGCGTCTTCTTCAAATGCCGCAAATGACCCAAGTGCGACAGCACCCGATCCTCGGCGTGCTCCCGCACCGAGCAGGTGTTGATCAGCACCGCATCCGCCTCGGTCGCTTTGCCGGTCAGCAGAAACCCCCGCTCGGCCAGCGCCGCGGTGACCAGCGACGAATCCAGCTTGTTCATCTGACAGCCGAAGCTTTTTATATGTATTGTTTTGGTGTTCATATTTTCGATGCATTCATCTGGTATTCGGTAAACTTCTGACTATAATGCATTTGTAATCAAAAATCAACGGAGATTAACAGGTGAGAGCCGTATCTGAAAAACGATTAGCTATCGAGCGCCAAGACCGTAAGCACGCCGTCCGCCGCGGCCGGTTCTGGTGGCTGCGCTGGGAAAATCTATCCTTTATGGAGCCGGTGCTGGCGGCTTCGCTGAAACTGTGCGGCCAGTACAAACGCGGCTTTGACAATGTCCTGAATGTGACACTCACCCGGCAGGAGTTGCCCCTAAAGCGGCTGCCGGAAGCGTTTGACGGATTTCGGATGTTGTGGATTTCGGACCTTCATTTTGACGGCATCGACGGGCTGATGGAAAACGTCCTGGACAGGGTTGAAAATGTACAGCGCGATATTGTCGTCCTGGGCGGCGATTTCTGTTTCGACCACCACATGACCGACCTGGCCGCCCCGCGGACTGAGCATCTGGCCCGCACGCTGAGCAAAACCAGCCCCGTGTATGCCATCTTCGGCAATCACGATTACACGCCCTTGGCCGAGGTGCTTGGCGGCTGCGGCGTGACCTTGCTGCTCAATGAAAACACCGCCATCGAGCGCAACGGCCAGGCCCTGCAACTGATCGGTGTGGACGACTGCCACTACTTCAAAGCCCACGACCTCGAGCTGGCCATGCAGGGACTGGATAAGGATGACTGCAAGATTCTGCTGTCCCATTCGCCGGAGCTGTACGCCCAGGCCGCCGAGCGGGGAATCGACCTGTGCCTGTCCGGCCATACCCACGGCGGGCAAATCTGCCTGCCCGGCGGCAGGGCAGTGGTCTATTCGGCCGCAACCCCGCGCAAATGCATCCGCGGCCTGTGGACACACCACGATATGACCGGCTATACCAGCGGCGGCGCCGGGGCCTCCGGCGTGCCCGTCCGATTCAACTGCCCCGGCGAAATCAACCTTTTTGTGCTCTGCAAACAATGACCGCAAAATGGCACCGGATTAACGAGGCACTCAGAAATTGCCGTCGAAGATGGCTTTGGTGATGTCGTTGATGGCGGTGCGGGTCGCGGGGTTGCCGCCCTGGGTAAGGATGGCAAAGAGGATATCGCCGCGCGGCGTCCGGCAGATACCGGAAAATGAACGTACCCCGGAAATAAAGCCGGTTTTGCCGTGGATGTTGCCGCGATAGGGCTCTTGCCGGAAAAACCGCGAAATGGTGCCGTCATTGCCGGCCTCGGCCAGTGTCTCGAAATACCGCTGGGCGTACGGCTGGCGGCT